>CAZVOS010000010.1:0-13514 GCA_964628845.1 uncultured Bacteroidales bacterium
TCTTCTGATATTGTTTTTGTTATTAATTGAAGCAATTTCTCTTGTGTAAAAGACATCTTTTATTTTAATTACAACTTAAAAATAAAGGGTTTTGAAGAGTCTTTTTTATACCTTCTTCTATTATAATTGGTTGTCTGCCTAATAATGCTCTCATCTTACTGATATCAGGATATCTTCTTTTCATATCACCTTCTTCTAATGGAGGCAAATAAATAATTTGTGATTTAGAATTGCTTAGTTTTATAATTGTTTTTGCTAATTTAATTATCGACATTTCGTAATCCGATCCAATATTCACCACATCATTCACATACATTTCTTTATAAAAAGCATTTACACATGCTTGTATATTATCTTCAATAAAACAAAATGTCCTTTTTTGCAAGCCGTTTCCATATACTTTAATATCCTGTCCTCTTAAAGCCCAGCTTATAAAACGCGACATCACAAAATCATTGTTTTGCTTTGGCCCATAAGTATTAAAAAATCTGAATATGGTATATTCCAGACCATATTCCTTATGATAAGCCCTTAAAAAAGACTCTCCCAAATTTTTTACTACAGCATAGGGTAAACGCGAATTTAATGGGGTGGTAAGTTCATTCTGTGGCAAATCTGTGGGCTCTCCATACACTTCTGACGAAGATGAGAAATAAACCCTCTTTACATTTGTATTTTTGGCCAAACCTAAAAGATTTTCTATGCCTTTAACATCATTCAAAACCCTTACTGGATGTGCCTGTGTTCTTTTTACTCCAACTACTGCTGCATAATGAAATACATAATCGAACTGAAACGACAACATGATTTCAGAAAAACTTTTATAGTTATTTACATCACATTTAATAAAACGCCAGTTCTTAAATTTTGGTGATGGTAAATTTTTTAGTAAACCTGTTGACAAATCATCCACAATAATTACCAAATTATTTTTATCTTCTATAAGTTTTTCTGCCAGCGAACTGCCTATAAATCCTGCTCCTCCTGTAATTAATATCTTCCTCATATTAGTTGTATTTTTTTTTCAAAGATAATATAATAAAAAACACCTCTGTGTTTATTAACAATTTTCTTCTTTTTTAAAACAATTAGTGTTCTAATTCCAATATGGCCTTTCTTTTATAAAACGCCTTGGTGGTTATATAATTCTCCCACGATAATAAAATAGACGGTAAAAGAAATAAATTAGAAAAAAGAGCTACTAAAAGTGTAAAAGAAATTAAAAAACCCAGCGCCTGCGTACCCCCAAACGAAGATGCTGTAAAAATAGCAAAACCAAAAAATAAAACAAAAGAAGAATATAACATACTTACTCCTGTTTCGCGAAGAGCCATTACTATACTTTTCTTTATGTTAAATCCGTTTTGTTTAAGTTCCATTCTATATTTAGCCAAAAAATGAATAGAATTGTCAATGGATATACCAAAAGCAATACTAAAAATTAATATGGTGGATGGCTTTATTGGAATACCCAAATAACCCATCATGGCAGCAGTAAGCAACTGAGGCACCAGATTAGGTATCATAGACACTATTATCATCCTGAACGAACTGAACACTAAAGCCATAAGCAGAGCTATAAGTAAAATGGCAAATATAAGACTTCTTATAAGGTTATGCACCAAAAAGGTAGTCCCTTTTAAAAAGACCATACTGGTTCCCGTCATCTCAACCTTATATTCATCAGGATTAAATATGGAGTCTATCTGTGGTTTAAGCATATTACTGAAAGCTGTTATCTCTTTTGTCGTTATATTTGCCATTTGAACACTTACACGGGTTATCCTTAAACTATCATCTACAAAATTTGAAAACACTTTGTTATTATTTTTCCCCATATCTGGAACATACCTTAAAATAAATGCAAGTTCATTTTTTGATGGTAATTCGTACCTTTCTGGATTGCCATTATAAAAAGATTGCTTTGCAAACTTCAATAAATCCGCTACTGATAAAGAACGGGAAAGATTTTTGTAATCTTGTAATACCGTTTGAAGAGCATCTATTTTTTTTATGTTTTTTATATTTTTTACCCCATTTTTTTTCTTCGTGTCAATACTTATTTCCAATGGCATAATGCCTTTATAGTTATTTTCAAAAAAAACAAGATCTTTGTACATTTCATCTGTTTTGGGTATATCATCTACTATACGACCTGATGTAGTAAGGCGTGATACACCAAAAACGCCTGCTACCAATAAAACAATTGTTATAACAAAAACCAATTTTCTCCTCCGCATCACTGTAAAAATTATAAAATCGGAAAAAGCTTTTATATTTTTATTTTCCAGATGTTTTAAATGCCTTATTTGTGGCGGCTTTAAATAATTGAAAATAATCGGAATAAGCAATATAGACAATACAAAACCCAACATAATACTAATAGAAGCGATTATTCCAAATTCAACAAGAAGCTGATTGTGTGTTATCATAAATGTAGAAAAGCCAATAGCTGTAGTCAGATTGGTCATAAGCAAGGCATTACCTATTTTAACAACTATTTGAGATAAAGCCGTATATTTATTTTTACATCTTATATACTCATTATGATATTTGTTTAACAAATAAATACAGTTTTCAACACCAATTACTATAAGCAAAGGAGGTATTATGCCTGATAATATAGTTATTTTATAATTAAAAAGCGATATCAGACCAAGTACCCATACAACACTTACACAAACCACAAGTATCGGAAAAAAAACAGCTTTTACAGACCTGAAAAATGCAAATAAAGCAATAGCTGCTACTATCAAAGCCAGCACTATAAAAAGCATGAGTTCCTTTTCAATTTTTTTTGATGTAATAGTTCTTATATAAGGTAAGCCCGAATAATGTACCTTTATTCCCGTTGTGTTTTCAAAGTCCTCAAACTGTTTTTTAATGTCTCTTATAAATGCATTCCTCGCTTCTGAATTAATAATTTCTTTTTCAAGCGTCAGAGCCATAACTGTTGATGCCGTTTTACTGTTGAACAATAAGCCCTCATAAAACTTTAACCCAAACATTTTTTTGTATAAACTATCTAACTCCATTTGTGTGTGCGGCTTTTCCTTAAAAAGATTTTCTGTTTTAAATTTATGTCCCTTCTCATCCTTTTCAAGCACATATATCTGAGCCACCGACATCAGATTAATAACCCCTTCTAACTGTTCTATTTCTTTAGCTATATCGTACCACTGACTAAAAACAGATAACGAATAAATGCTCGTATCAGCTATACCTATGTACATCACTGTGCCATCTTCCCCAAATATTTTTTTAAAATTCTCGTAAGCTATACTTGTTGAATCCGTTTCGGGCAACATCCTTACAAATTCATGCGAAAGTTTTACTTTGCGTGCATGATATCCCATAAAAACTGTGATTATTCCTAATACAATTAATATCAGTAATTTTTTTCTAAAAATAACATCAACAATAACACGCCACATAACTGAACTTAATTTTAAAATTGGTTTTGTAAAAACCAATCCTTTTTTTTTAAAAATTTTTATGCAAAATTAGTATTTTTGTTTAAGGTATACTATTATAAATGAAAACCTTTGTAATGCTTGTTTTAATACAAACTTTACCTATGTGGCAAAATCTTTGTTTTATTAATCATCACTATTGTTTAATTTTAAAATTTTAACATAATGAAAATAATAATATATATCAGTTTAGGTTTTATGCTTCTTTTAGGAGGTTGTATTTCTTCGCGTAAACAGATACAAAGAGGAAATTATGATGTGGCTATAAAAAATTCTGTAAAGAAATTACATAAAAAACCCCATAAGGAAAAAGAAATTATTAATCTTGATAAAGCATATAAATTTGCTATGCAAAGAGATAATGACCGTATTATTTTCTTACGTAAAAGCGGACAGCCAGACATTTGGGAAGAAATTTTTTCGCTTTACGAAAAAATGAAACGCCGTCAGGATTTGGTACGCGTTTTACCAATAACAGTTTTAAATGCTATTGGATTTAAGCTACAGGATTTTGATAATGATATTATTGAGGCCAAAAAAAAAGCGGCTGAATTTTTATATGCTCATGCTCAAAAACTTCTCGATAATAAAGACAAAGCAAGTGCCCGCCTCGCTTACGAACAATTAATAAAAGTAAAATCCTATTACAACACATACAGAGATGTTGATGCCATGATGCAAAAAGCATTAAATATGGGAACTACTTTTGTGCTTTTTACTATGAGAAATAATACTGGCATACCTTTACCCCCTAGCTTCGAAACTGAATTACAAAAAATAAGTCTGACAGACCTTAATTCAAAATGGGTGCGTTACGAAACTTATAAAGTAGACAACCGTAACTACGATTATATTATTTTACTCAATATGCGTATAATTGATGTTGGCCCTGATGCACTTAAAGAAGTTCACTACACCGAAACCAAAGAAGTTCCTGATGGTTTTCAGTATGTTCTTGATGCCAACGGAAATGTAATGAAAGACAGTCTGGGAAACGACATTAAAATACCTAAAACAAAAATAATTAGTTGTAATGTTATCGAAACCCAGCAACATAAATCTGTAACTATTTCAGGCACTATTGACTTTATTGACCTTAATAGCACACAAACTATATGCACCGACCCCATCACTTCTCAATTTTTTTTCGACCATCTTTCTGCAATAGCACAAGGAAACCTTGAGGCCCTGAAACCAGAAACTAAAGAAAAAATTAAAATTCGCCCTTTACCCTTTCCCAATGACTTTGATATGATTTTACATGCGGGTGATATCATCAAGGAGATGTCGAAAAATATTATACGGAACAACAGAAATATTATTTATTGAAAAAACATAAGAATAAAAAAACTATTTTTGTATGCATACTAAAGCATACGACATGGAAAATTTTATTGTTTCTGCCCGTAAATACCGCCCAAATAAATTCGACACTGTTGTCGGACAAAATCATATTACCGCTACACTTAAAAATGCCATTAAAAACAAACAATTGGCTCAGGCGTTTTTATTTACAGGGCCAAGAGGCGTGGGAAAAACCACCTGCGCTCGTATTTTAGCCAAAACCATTAATTGTGAAAACCTGACTGAAAATACAGAGGCCTGTAATATATGTGAATCTTGTAAAGCTTTTGATACTTCTGCCTCTTTTAATATTCACGAGCTTGATGCTGCCTCAAACAATTCTGTTGAAGATATCAGAGCTCTTGTTGAGCAAGTAAGGATACCTCCTCAAGCAGTAAGATATAAAGTTTATATTATAGATGAAGTCCATATGCTTTCGTCCCAAGCTTTTAATGCTTTTCTGAAAACACTCGAAGAACCCCCTCTTTATGCTAAGTTTATTTTGGCTACAACTGAAAAACATAAAATAATACCCACTATTTTATCGCGTTGTCAGATTTTCGATTTTAACCGAATTACCGTAGATGATATAGCAAAACACCTTGCTTTTGTAGCGGGGGAAGAAAATATTGATGCTGAAACCGATGCTTTGCATGTTATTGCTCAAAAAGCAGACGGAGCACTCAGAGATGCCCTTTCTATATTCGACCAGATGGCCAGTTTTTCTGGAAACAAGATTACATATCAGGATGTTATCGATAATCTGAATGTTTTAGATGTAAATGTTTATTTTGAATTGTCCGACCTGATAATGAAAAATAATATAAGTCAAATCTTGCTGCGGCTTAACGAAATATTCGAAAGTGGACACGATGCCCATCATTTTATTAATGGTTTTGGAGATCATTTTCGCAATTTGCTGGTTTGCAGAGACCCCGAAACAATTGTTTTATTAGAAGTAAGCCCCAACATAAAAGAAAAATATAAAATACAAGCTCAAAACTGTAAAACAGATTTACTCTTAAAAGGCATTGAAATTTGTAGCAAAACCGATATTAATTATAAAGTAGCCGGTAATAAAAGATTGTTGATTGAATTGGCTCTTCTGCAAATGTGTTCACTCTGTAACAGCACAACTGATAAAACCTTATATGCAACACAAACTTATGTACAACCTAAAACAGAAAGTCCAAAAATAATAACAGCACAAAAAACAGAACCCATATCAAAACCACAAACAATAGCCAGTACTGAACTGCCAAAGAAAGAAGAAAAAAAGGATATTAGTAAGGGCTCTGTTTCATTTTCTTCATTATATAATAAACCTGAACAAAACTCAGATGTTGTTAACGAACAAAAAGAAAAGCTTGAACCCGTAAAAGTAATGGATACTGATTTTAGCAATGAACTTTTGTCTGAATCGTGGAGTACATATTCTAATCTAGAAAAACACAGCCCTAATTTCAAAGCCATCCTTATCACAACCAAACCCGAAAAAAAAGATTTCAAAAACATTATTTTGCATGTTGGAAATCCTTTACATGAAACTGAAATAAAAAACAACCAACAAGATATTCTCATTTTTTTACAGGAAAATCTTAAAAACAATATTATCGAAATACAATTAAGTATTACACAGGACAATACTGATAAAAATGTAAAACCTTTTACGGTAAAAGATAAATTTAAAAGCATGTCGGAAAAAAATCCTGACATTGTTAAGCTGAAGAACAAATTAGAACTAGATTTTGATTATTAAAAAATAAATTACTTATGAAAAAACTATTATTGATTTTATTATCTTCCTTTTTAATAGGAAGTATTGTATGGGGGCAACAAAAAAATATTGACTTTGTTCAATATAAGCTACCCAATGGTATTCATGTTATTTTGCATCAGGATAACACAAACCCTATTGTTGCCGTAACTATTACTTATCATGTCGGGTCGAAAAATGAACGTGCCGACCGTACCGGGTTTGCTCATTTTATGGAGCATTTAATGTTTGAAGGTTCTCCAAACATTGAACGAGGTGAATATTTCAAAATTGTTCAGAATGCAGGCGGACAAGTAAATGCTTATACAACTCAGGATAAAACATTTTATTACGAACTTTTGCCCTCAAATCAATTAGAGCTTGGTTTGTGGATGGAAGCAGAAAGAATGCTACATCTTAAAATTGACAGCACAGGTGTTGAAACACAGCGGAGTGTTGTAAAAGAAGAACGCAGTGCCCGATTCGACAATCAACCCTATGGCTCAATATTAGAAGAAACCTTTGTAAGAGCATATACAGAGCACCCTTACCAGTGGTTGCCCATTGGCTCTGCACAATATATAGACAAGGCCACATTAAAAGAATTTCAGGATTTTCATGCCACTTATTATGTACCTCAAAATGCTACAATTTGTCTTGCCGGTGATTTTGAAACCGAAGAAGCTAAAAATTTAATAAATAAATATTTTGCCGATATTCCAAAAGGAAAAACTGAAATAGTTCGGCCCAGTATTGTAGAGCCACCACTCGGAAAAGAAAAAAGAGATATTGTTTACGACAATATACAACTTCCCGCTGTTATTCAGGCCTATCGTATTCCCAAACAAGGAAGCCCCGATTCGTATGCATTAAGCATGCTTACCAATATCATTTCTGCCGGAGAAAGCTCACGCATGTATAAATCTATTGTAGATGAACAGCAGAAAGCCATGGCTGTTTTTTCTTTTCCTTTTCCTCTTGAAGACCCAGGACTGTTCCTCGTATTTGGGATATCAAATATGGGAATCTCAGCAGATGATTTAGAAAAAGCCATCAATGTAGAAATTGAAAAAATTAAAAAAGAAGGTCTTAGCGACAGAGAATTTCAAAAAGCTAAAAATAAAGCTGAATCAGATTTTATTACAGGAATTTCTTCAGTGTCAACTATTGCCGATAAATTAGCCAATTATCATATTTTCTTTAGCGATGCCAATCTGATTAATTCGGAGATAGACCGCTATATGAAAGTAACAAAAGAAGATATTATTAGAGTGGCAAATACCTATCTTGTTAGCGAAAACAGAGTGGTTTTACATTATTTACCAAAAACCCAAAATTAGGAGGATTTAAAAATGAAAAAATATATAATTATTATCTTATGCTTTATTTTAGTTCCCTTTTTCTTAAATGCCCAGCTCGACAGAAGCATAAGACCTGCACCGGCACCTGCAAAAGAGCTACAGATAGGAAGCTATGAAACCATTGTATTACCAAATGGACTTAAAATTTTTATTGTAGAAAACTCAAAAATTCCACAAATTACCATGTCGTTAATTTTCGACTATGAACCCCTAATGGAAAATGACAAATGTGGTGTTGGTGAAATCACGGGCATGTTACTTAAAACAGCAACCAACACAAAAACAAAAGCAGAAATTGACGATGAAATTGATTTTATAGGAGCTTCAATAAGTACCAGTGCTACTGCTGTTTATGCTTCTTCTTTGTCGAAACACAAAGAAAAACTCTTTGAACTGGTTTCAGATATTGTTGTCAATCCTAAATTCGAAAATTCAGAATTTGAAAAAGCCAAAACACAGATGATTTCTGGCTTGGCGGCATCAAAAAACAGCCCCGAAGCCATATCAGACCGTTTGACAAAAATGCTCGTATATGGTAAAAATCATCCTTACAGTGAAACTCCTACCGAATCAACTATTAATAATATCAACCTAAAAGATTGTCAAGAATTTTATAGCAATTTTATCAGACCCAATGTATCGTATCTGGCTATTGTAGGCGACATAAAAAAAGCCGAAGTTGTTCCTCTTATAGAGAAATATTTCAGCCATTGGGAAAGTAGTGTTTATTCAAAAAATATATATAAAACACCCCATGCTCCTGAAAAGATAACTATATCTATTGTTGACCGTCCTACAGCAGTACAATCAAGTGTTACTGTAGCATTTCCTGTTGAACTAAAACCTGGCACAGAAGATGCAATGAAAGCCCGACTTATGAACAGTATACTAGGTGGGGGGACTTCACGCTTATTTAACAATCTAAGAGAAAAACATGGTTTTACCTATGGTGCTTATTCATCGCTTACCCCCGACAAACGTATCGGCATCTTTAGTGCTTCGTCTGATGTAAGAAACAGTGTTACCGACAGTGCCATTACTGAAATTTTATTCGAACTTAAACGTATTATGAACGAGCCCGTTGATGAAACCGAACTCAATCTTCACAAAAATGAAATAGCCGGGGGTTTTGCCCTTTCGCTCGAAAATCCGCAAACTATTGCTTCTTTTGCTTTAAGCACAGAACGCTATAACCTCGATAAAGACTACTACAAAAATTATTTGAAAAAACTTGAGGCCCTTAATATTTCTGATGTTCAGTATATCGCAAAAAAACTCCTTAAACCTGAAAATATTCATATTATTGTTGTAGGAAAAGCTGAAGAAATAGCTGAAAAACTAAAAAAATTCAGCCCTGATGCCAAAATAGATTATTATGACGAAGAGGGCAAATGGTACGACCCACTTAAAAAAACAAAACCTGCTCCAGAGGGTTTAACTGCAGAAAATGTAATTGAAAATTATTTGACAGCCATAGGGGGCAGAAAAAACCTTTCTAAAATAAAAACCATCTCTAAAAAATATGCAACACTTATGCAAGGAATGCTTATTGAAATGAAAACATCCCAAAAAACACCCAATAAAATTTATATAGAAGTGGGTGCCAGCGGAATGATACTTTCTAAACAAATTTTTGATGGCAACCGTGCTGTTTCAATATTACCTATGACAGGAGAAACTGAAGAACTTGAAGGGAAAGAGCTCGAACGCATGAAAATAGAATCGGTAATCAACCTCGAACTTAATTACGAAAAACAGGGCATTAAACTAGAACTACTTGGCATTGAAGATGTTAATGACAACGAGGCCTATAAAATAGCAGTTATTATGCCTGATGGCAATAAATCGTTCGATTTTTATGACTTAAAATCCGGCCTCAAAATTCGTTCTGTAGACGACAATGGCGAAAGCAATTACAGCGATTATAAAGATTTTAAAAAAATAAAATATCCCAATATTATTACACAGGAAATACAGGGACAAAAAATTAAATTCGAATTAAAATCTATTGAAGTCAATAAAAAAATTGATGACAAATTATTCACTATTTATCTTTAAATATAAAAAGAACTATTTTTTCTTATTGTCTGTTCTTTTTTTGATATCTTCTATTCATGCACAGATATTGCCAGATACTCTGCATTATTATCATAATCAGAATATTTCAGGAACACAATGGCAATTTACAGCTGCTCATATTACAGATATACACTTAGGCGAAACATCCGCAAACGGAGATTATGGTACTATTGGGTGGAACGATACTATTGATTTAAACACCAATTGCGAAGCTACCGAGAAACTGCGTAATGTAGTTAGTTGGATAAATGCGAACAAAATATCTGAAAAAATTGATATTGTTTTTGTAACCGGCGACCTATCGGACAGAGCAGAAAAATCGGGCTTTATTATGGCTAAAAACATTCTTGATAGTTTGACAATACCCTATATTATCACAAACGGAAATCATGATATGTGGCCTCGTATTAGTGGCAGCCAAGCCCCGGTTCCTTTCGGAGATTCAGTTTTTGCTGAAGTTTTTTCAAACCATTTTATCGGGCTTTCCCAAGATCTGCCTAACTGGAACGACGGCACACGCCTTGTACGCACCTATAACCCTTTGAATGATATATACAGTCAATTTATAAATTATTCATTTAGTTTTGGAAGTTATTGGTTTATTGTAAATGATTTTGCTTCACGCTATCCCAAACCTGTTGGTGTAGGCACTATGACAGATGCAGCACTATACAACATACCTGGCGGCACTTTTCCTTGGTTGGCCACAGCCCTGACACAAGCACAAGCCAATATTACAGACGGCTTAATACTTCTTCAGCACTTCCCCCCTGACAATGAAGTTCTGTCCTCAACCTATTCTTTCAGCAGCCAAGAATACGACTCCTTGATTACACTTATTGAACCGTATGCCTCTTCTTTCGGACTGTGTATAGCAGGACACCGCCACCGTTCTAAAACTTACAACATAAAAAAAACCACATTATCTCCAGTTCTTGGTGTAGGTATCGAAACAGATGCCAATAATAAATACACCAATGGGTTAGTGCGTCTGATACGTTTTTGGGACTATCCTTCTGCAAATACCTTTCATAAAAAAAAACAAGATTTATATTTATATCCCAATCCTTTCTGTAACTTTACAACTTTACAAATCCCTCAAAATGTATTGCTTGAGTTTGCCGAAATTGAGTTATATAATATGCATGGAAAACTAATAAAATCTTATAAATCTCTTGAAAACCATACTTTAATTATTGAAAAAGACCAAATGAAAACAGGAATTTATATTATACATATTAAAACAAAAAACGATAGAACTATTATCAAATGTGCTGTTTTTTAGTTTTAAATAGTTTCTTTTAATGAAAACACGACTTATTTTATTTTTCTTAATCTGTTTTTCTGTATGGGGATTTTCATCACCAACAACAGGTACTTACTCAGACAGTATTCCTTATCCTGTTACAGTATTAAGCAAATATTTGCAAATTGCTTCATATTCAGGACAAGAATACGAAGCAGGTGTTTTTTTATCTGCTCTTTGTAAAGAGCATGGTTTGTTTGTAAGAGTTTTTACTGATACGGGTGGTAGTTTTAATTTTGCAGCTTCTTTATATCCTTTGTACCTAAAAAAACCCAATATTGTTTTTCATCATCATATGGATGTTGTTCCTGAAGGTAAATTATCTGAATGGCGATATCCTCCGTTTTCAGGGGCTATTGCAGAAGGAAATATCTGGGGCAGGGGTGCTTTAGATATAAAAGGATTGGGTATTATGCACTTGTTTGGACTTTTAAAATATAAAGACCTTGCTAAAGAAAAAGATTTACCCTATAATTTTACACTCTTAGCTGTTTCGGGTGAAGAAACTGGTGGATACATAGGTTCAAAAGTTATAATCAATAATTTTATAGAAGAACTAAATCCTGTTTTGGTTTTAGGCGAAGGGGGAGCAGGCCTCGACTTTTTATTATCGGCAACCAAAGAAAAACCAATATTTGGTATTTCGATAGCCGAAAAAACATCATTATGGCTTAAACTAAAATTAGATATGGAAACGCTGGCACACGGGTCGGTAACACCTGATGAATACCCCACGCAAATTATGATAGAAGCTTTAAACCGTATTAATAAAAGAATACCCAAATTAAAATTTAATAAAGCTTCGAGGCGTATGTTTAAAGAAATGGCCAGAATTGAAGGAGGTTTAAAAGGTTTTATTCTGGAAAACATGAATTGGTATATCTTTAAACCTTTGATTATCAACATATTTAAAAATGATCCTAATTTATATGCGCTTTCTGCAAACACCATCACTATTACTTCTATAAACAGCTCTCTGGGAGCCAGCAATCAAATTGCCCAAAGTATTGAAGCCACACTCGATTGCAGATTATTGTCAAGCGCCGAAGATAAAGTGCTTATAAAAGAAATACAAGAATTGCTTAATGACAAAAGAATTAAAATTGAAATTTTAGACAAAGGCAGCGATTCTTATGTTTCTTTTCCAGAATACTATTATGATATTATTGAAAAAACACTGAAAATATTATACAAAAAATCAACAATTGCTGCCATGTTCTTACCAGCTTCTACTGATAATAATTATTATAGAAGTAAAGGTGTACCTGTTTATGGTATTATTCCTGTTGTTTTAACAAAAAAACAACTGAACTCCATTCATAATTTTAATGAACATATTCCTGTAAAGAACTTTATGAAAGGCATTGAGTTTTTCGAAATATTAATTGGTGAAATAATTAAAAATCCAAATATTCAATAATAATTTATTTCACCCCCTCTTTCTTTTGTTTAAATTTTCTACAGGCCTCCTTGTTGGTTTTCTTTTTTTTATCAGGAATTACCTTTTCACTAAAACGTCCATCGTAAAAGCCCTCTTTTTTGGCTTTTTCACGATTTTGTTTTAAGATAAGTTTGTGCAACTTTTTCTTTAACTTTTTTCCTTTAGTTTTTTTCATAAAATAAAACATGGAAATTCTTTAAGCCAAACTTATAAAATAAAATCTAAAAAACAAGTATTTATATAAAAAACTCTTTTAAACTTATTTTTACATTTATTCTTATCTTTGGTGTATAATGATATTTATAAAAATATTATTTAAACATACTGCATTTTAAAAATTGTATACAACATAACTTTATGACCAGTTGTTTGCTGATTGTACCCCATTTTATTTCAGGGAAAAGAAGCATTTTCGGGGCTTTTGAATACACCATGCCACCTATTGGACTGTTATCAATAGCTGCCTGTCTGCGTCAAAACGGCGTTTTTGTTCAAATAATGGACTTGTCTGTTGAACTGAATAAAAATAATACCATTGATACCTTGCTTACTGGCTTTAAAAATATAAACGGAAATCCTCAATGGATAGGCATAAGCGTTTGTACACCTGCTGCTTATACTGCCTATAAGATTGCCAACAACTGTAAAAAACATTTTCCTGATGCAAAAATTGTGATGGGCGGACCCCATATTACCGTGCTTGGATATGATGTATTTGATGAATGTGCAAATGTTGATTATCTTGTACTTGGTG
>CAZVOS010000011.1:0-13476 GCA_964628845.1 uncultured Bacteroidales bacterium
GGATGATACTAGAAATTTATGAACGTAAAAAAAAATATTTGTGGGCTGACAGGTTAAACTACAGACTTGGTTTTTGAAATTTGGTGCTTGGAATTTGGTGCTTGGTGCTTGGTGCTTGTGATTTGGTTCTTGGTTCTTGTGATTTGGTGCTTGGTGCTTGTGATTTGGTGCTTGTGATTTGATATTTAGTAATTTTTACTTTAATCCATTGAATTTTCTTTATAATGCTTTAAGGTTCATTATGGTTTGTTTGGGGTTCTTAGAACCAAATATATAACTTCCTGCCACAAGTACATCGGCACCTGCTATGAAAAGCTGAGCTGCATTGGTAGCATCCACACCACCGTCAATTTGTATGAGTGCTTTTGAGTTTTTACGCAGAATGATCTCTTTGAGTTTGTTTACTCTTTCAAACGTGTTTTCTATAAATTTCTGTCCTCCAAACCCGGGATTTACTGACATCAACAACACAAGGTCGGCCTCGGGTAACACATCTTCAATATTTCTGACATTTGAATGTGGGTTTAGAACAACACCTGCTTTCATATTATTTTTACGGATACTTTCTAATGTACGGTGTAAATGGGTGCTGGCTTCGTAATGCACACTGAGCCAATCGGCTCCGGCATCCCTGAATGCTTCGATATAACGTTCGGGTTGTACTATCATCAAATGAACATCAAGGGGTTTCTTCGCCTCCTTTTTTATATGCTTTATAACAGGAAAACCAAACGAAATGTTGGGTACAAAAACGCCATCCATCACATCAATGTGAAACCAGTCGGCTTCACTCTCATTTACCATCTGTATATCCGATGACAAATTAAGAAAATTGGCAGAAAGCATCGAAGGGGCAATAAGTTTTTTCATAAACATTATATTATTTGCAAAGCTAATTTATTTTTTAATTAGAATAAAGTAAAATTTTATACAGCATATTTTTTTAATTTTGTTGCATAATTTTTCAACCTTTGGATACCACACAAAAGCAACATAAACAACAAAAAATTACCGAAGCCCTTATAGAAGGACTTTTTAAAAAATATTTTACTGGTTTGTGTGTGTTTGCCCGTCAATATGTTTTCGACAATGACAAGGTAAAAGATATTGTTCACGATGTTTTTATCAATATATGGGAAAAAGGCGAACTTTACGAAAATGATGCCTTGGTAAAAGCATACCTGTTTACATCGGTAAAAAACCGTTGTTTTAACTTTATTCGCGACCAGAAAAAATTTAATAAGGAAGGCGATGATGCCTTTAATTACCAAGGAGCTTCACAAGAGAATAATGCTACTGAGTTTAAGGAACTTGAAGAACTCATCCGTAAAGAAATTGAAAACCTCCCCGAAAAATGCAAGGAAGTGTTTATACTGAGCCGCTACGAAGAGCTTAAATATGCCGAAATTGCTGAAAAATTGGATATTTCGGTAAAAACTGTTGAAGCCCACATGAGCAAAGCCCTTAAAATACTCAGGGAAAACCTGTCGCCTTACATTGAAATGATGGTTTATGTAATTGTATATTTGATGTTTAATAAAAATATTTAAAAAAAATTTATAACTGACTAAGGGAAAGTAAAAATCTGTGTGTATAACAAACAATGGAAAACAACTACAATCATATTATTAACGAGGAACTTCTGACACGCTATCTTCTTGGGGAATGCACTCCTGAAGAGAATACCGTGATAGAACAATGGCTGGAGGCAGCACCCAAAAACAGGGCTGAACTCAGGCGGCTGAAAACTCTTATTGATATGCTTGCACTCTCTAAGATGGATGCTGAAACCGAATGGCTCTCCTTTAAAACCAAACTGAAACCACAAGCAAAAGTTGTTGAGCTTAAAACCCACGAAAAAACCGGTTCCTATAAATTCTGGGCCATAGCTGCCTCTCTGGCTGTTTTAATTGGTTTGTCCATTTATTTTGTTTTCTTCTTTTCTCCAACACCTAAGCAAATTCTGGCAGAATCTCATGAAACTGTTAAGGAAATTACTCTTGTAGATGGCTCAAACATAAGCATCAATAGGCACTCAACACTCGAATACCCTGAGAAATTTGATAAAGACAGACGGCTGGTGAAACTTAAAGGTGAGGCCTATTTTAAAGTAAACCCTGATGCATCAAGACCATTTATTGTAGAGACAGAACAATTCTTTGTAACTGTTCTGGGTACTGCGTTTTATGTACGCTCATCCGTTGGGCAAACACAGGAGGTTTTTGTAGAAAGCGGTACAGTGAAATGCGAGCATAAAACAAATGGCGAAAATCTTATCCTTAATGCCGGGGAGAAATATACTTTTGGCTCACTTACAAACACACCCATTGAAGTAAGTCAGAATGATATGAACATGAATGCATGGAAAACCGCTAGTCTTATTTTTGTCAGCGAAAAAATGTCAGATATTGCCACAATTATCAACCATACTTACGGCTGCAACATCATCCTAAACGGAGATATCAGTAATTGCACCCTTACTGTTAATTTTGAAGCTCTCACTTTAGACGGCGTGCTGAACGTACTGCAGACCATACTCGATGTACAGATTGTTAAAAATAAAAATACAATTGAAATTAATGGTAATGGGTGTTAGTTATACCTTAATAAAAATTGTTCTCTATGATTGGTGCTGTAAATAAACTAAGATAGGAATTTAAAATAAAGATGAATACTTTGAGGATTCTATTATTGCTTGTCATTTCATGTATCTCTTTTTGTATTTACAGCCAAGCACCAACAAAAACCATAACACTGAATGCCAAAAACCGTCCCCTAAGCTTGGTTCTAAAAGATATTTCCGACCAAAGTGGCATCCCTGTGTCCTATAGCAACCAGCAATTACCTCTGGATAAAAAAATCAATATCCGTTTTAAAATAACTCCACTCGACAATGCCCTTAAAGAGCTGCTTACACCACTTGAATTGCAGTATATCTTTATTGAAAATCAAATCATTGTCAAACCCATGACCCTAAGAATAGAAAATCCTCCGGTAATAAGCGACAAATCTCAATCTTATACCATTAAGGGATATATCAAAGACAAAAAAAACGGGGAATCAATTGTAGGAGCTACTGTTTATACATCTGACACAAAATATGGCACCATAACCAATAACTATGGTTTCTATTCACTCACACTGCCAAACAACAATTATCATGTGGTCATTTCATTTGTGGGATATAAAGCACAACTATATGATATAGCTCTTAAAGGAAACTATACATTAAATATTGCCCTCGAAGAAGATGAATTACTTCTTGAACCAGTAATCATTAGCCATACCGACGACAGCAACAGTTTTGTACATACCAACCGCATTGGATTTACAGAGATGGCTTCAGCAAAAGTATCGCGTATGCCTTTGTTTTTTGCAGAACCCGATGTTATTAAAGCCATGCAGTATATGCCTGGCATTAAAAACACCATCGATGGCTCAAGCAATTATTATGTACGTGGTGGCGAGCGCGACCAGAACCTGATACTCCTCGATGATGCCCCAGTGTACAACCCTTCGCATCTGTTTGGCTTCTTTACTTGTATTAACCCTGAAGCTGTTACAGATATAAAACTTTATAAAAGTGATTTTCCTGCTTATGTAGGCGGTAAACTATCATCGGTACTCGAAGTTAAAACAAAAGAAGGAAATCATAACCGCTTTTCGATGGCAGGAGAAATAGGACTTATAAGCTCACGCTTATCGGCTGAAGCACCACTATTCAAAAAGAAAGCTTCCTTTTACATCTCGTACAGACAATCGCATATAGAAAAAATTGTCCAGAAATCAAACCCAAGCATCAGTGACTTTAAATTTAATGACCTCAATGCCAAATTCAATTTTAGTATTAATGAAAAAAACTTGCTGCTTTTCTCCCTCTATTCAGGTAGTGATAATTTTTTTGCCCGCAAATGGAACGGCGACAAGCAAGGCATCAACTGGGGTAACAATCTGGCCTCAGTGCGATGGAACCATTTATACAGTCCTAAACTTTTTTCAAACCTTACTGGCTTCTACAGCCATTACGACTATAACTTCTATACATCCTATAACACTCAAACACGTTGGAATTCAAGCATCACCACCTTAGGCCTTAAAAATGACTTCATTTATTTTTTTAAACCTGAATATACACATCATTTTGGTTTTAGTTTTAACCAACATATTATTGTGCCAGGAATGGTGAAAAGTAATAATTACATAAACCCACAATACATCCCTCAGATAAGCTCACTTAAAACTGGTGATTTCCATCTGTACTACAGTGCCAGTCATATTCTTAATGAAAAAACGAGCTTACGTTACGGCTTACGTTCCACTTTTTTTTCAAATAAAGGGCCTGCTACATGGTACAGCATAACAGAGAATTACCAGATTGCCGACACCATAACAGAAACTGGAGCAAGTGCTTATAACAGATATTTCCGCCTTGAACCATCCATCACATTTACATACCTTATTAACAAGAAGAACTCCCTAAAATTCAACTATTTTATTGCCCATCAGTATTTTCAGATATTATCTAATTCCATAAGTCCGTTCACCTCCATAGAAGTATGGCACCCCAGCACCCCTAATATGAAGCCACAGTCGTCTGCCCAATATGCAATGGGGTATTTTTCAAACCTATCGGACAACACCTATACTTTCAGCATTGAAGGTTTTTATAAGAACATGAAAAATCAGTTCGACTATAACAACCAGTCAAACCTATTGCTCAACCCCTTTATAGAAAAAGAATTGCGTTTTGGTAGCACACAAGCATTCGGTACCGAGATTACTCTTAAAAAAGAAAAAGGCAAAGTGCAGGGATGGCTGGGTTATGGCTACACAAAAGCCATCCGTAATACAAAAGATATTAATAATAACAATCCCTATCCTGCCTATAGCGACCGTCCCTACGATATATCATTATATATACAATACCAGCCCAACAATAAATGGTACATGACAACGGGTATCATTTATGCAGCAGGTATGCCTTACAGTGTTCCTACTGGCTATTTTAACTATATGGGCTACAAAGTACCAGTATATACACAGAAAAATAATGCCCGTATGCCCGACTATTTCCGTTGGGATGTATCCATACAACGCACCCTGAACAAGCCCGATAATCGTTGGCAGCATTATATTACATGCTCCATTTTCAACATCACAAACCATAAAAACCCTGTTTTTATTAACTTCAATAAGATTGTGGATGAAAACGGCAATTTTACAGAACCATCAAATTATGCCTCTGACAACCAGCTATCTACTTCACAAATAATCCTTATCGGCTTTATTCCAAGTGTTAAATATAATTTCAGATTTTAAAATGAAAATAAAACTTATTATTATAGGAATTTTAATTGTTCTTACCTCTTGCGAAAAAGCTTTCGACTGGGATTATGCAGATGAAGAACAAGCCGTTCCTGTAATTGAAAGTATCATTACCAATGAGAATATAAAACAAAAACTTGTTTTAAGCTGGACAAGGAGCAACCCCAATACACCACCTCAACCAATCACAGATGCTCAGGTCAATGTTAAGTTTTCTGCTAACACCTATAACTTCAGCCACGACACACTAAATCCCGGAACCTATTTATCCAACCAATCCTTTATTGGAGTTGTAGATGTACCTATAACTATCGAAGTTATTATTGATGGCATTTTATATACAGCTACCGACAGAATGATACCTGTAAGCTCTACTCAAAAAGCCAATTTTAAGCTGGTAAATACAACCGACAGTATTTACGAAATTGTATCGCCTGGCAGTACCTTTTACAGCAGCGAGCAGGCCATGTGGGTACTCGATATTGATTGGTCTGCTCTTCCCGACTACCAGAATATTACTGCTGACAGCTGTAAGGCACGTCTTTTCTTTTACGACCTTAAAACACTTGATGTCAGTCAGGTCTTTGCTCCTGACAAGCAAAACCTGCAATTCCCCAAAGGCGCTCTTGTAAATCAAACCAAATATTCACTCAGCCCCGAACATGCAGAATTCAGACGCTCACTCCTACTCGAAACTGAATGGCGCGGGGGTTTTTTTGATGTCAGTCCGGGTACTGTTTATTCAAATATTAAGGGAGGTGCTGTTGGCTTTTTGGGGTGCAGCTCTGTTATCAAACATACCTATGTAGTACAATAATATCAAAATTTTAACTTTAACTGCTCATTAAGCTTGTATGTTTTTCTGTGATAGGGTGTTAAACCAAAGCTCCTGTATGCTTTGATATGCTGTGCAGTAGGATAGCCCTTATTCTTATCCCAACCATACTCAGAGTATTCGTGGTGTATCTTAAGCATATAATCATCCCTGAATGTCTTTGCCATTATAGAAGCTGCTGCTATTGACATATAAGTGGCATCACCTTTTATAATACATTTATGGGGAATGTCTTTCATGGGTTTAAACCTGTTGCCATCAACAAGTATCAACTCTGGCTTCATTTTTAGCTGCAATACAGCCCTCTGCATGCCTTCGATAGATGCATTAAGAATATTATACATATCAATATATTCATTATCCAATGCACATACAGCCCAGCTTAAAGCACTTTCTATAATGACGTCCCTGAGCAACAACCTCTGTTTCTCACCCAGCTTTTTTGAATCATTAAGCAGTTCATTTTTAAAATCAAGTGGCAGGATTACTGCTGCTGCATACACAGGACCTGCCAGACAGCCCCTGCCCGCCTCATCACAGCCAGCTTCAATCAATTTATTTGAATAGGATGATAATAACACCTTCTTTTCATTTTTTTATAAAATTATAAAAAGTTTCAATATAAATTTAAATTCCAAATCCCAAATCCCAAAATACAAACAAATTATAAATTCCAAATAATAATGTTCTAAACCGATTAAATATGAAGTTTTTAAATATAAATATTGTTTCAAAAATTTGAAAATTAAAGAATTAAACATTGTTTGAAAATTGATAATTGGTGCTTGGTGCTTGAAGTATCAACTCCCATCACACATACCACCTGCAATGATAGCAGGGCTCTCTAGCCCGGTATGTTTAAGCTGTCAGACCACTCATAACTCATTTAACTTCATAAATTATCTGACTGGCTTAAACATGTAAAAAACCCATAATTATTATGCTTTTTTTTGTATTTTTACCCTCATTATCAGCTCTAAACAAATCATCAAATATGAAAATCCGCCTTTTCTCTATCTGTTTACTATGGACTTTCCTGCCTTTTGTAAGCACTGCTTTTATTAACCCTCAAAGTAATATTCCCATGACTTCACCTTCAAAGATATTGCCCTACCCCGAAATTGTTCACAACATGGCTTTGTTGGAACATTATAAAATATTTAAAGGGAACGATATTGTTAAATATGCATTCTTTGTCAGCCCAACAGAAATTGAGATACACCTTAACGACACACTGCTGACCGAAAGTATTAATTTATCTGTAAAGTGTTATGACTACAATAAAACCGACAGTGAAAATCAATTTTTATTGACTGATGAGCAGACGCCTGAATATAAAAGAGAGGGCACTATTATCCGTATAAGCGGCCAAAGATACGATTTAAGTAAAAACTATGTTATAGAAATTCAGGGTAAAAAAGCCAATATTTATCTGCACCCTGCCCTAGGAGGTATTCTCGACACCTATTTTGAGGCAACTGATGTGAATGATTTAGGCGTAACATATAATGGAGGTAACACCGCTTTTTTTAAGTTGTGGTCGCCTCCTGCTGCTAAAATTGAACTGTTCCTTTTCGATAAAAATGAGCAGCTCATCGCATCGCAGCAACCACTCTTACTTAACAATGAGGGCAGAGGGATATGGTCAATACATTTAAATACTACTGACTTAAAAGGTGTTAATACCCTTGATGGTTTGTTTTATCAATACAAGGTATATGCTTATGGTGAAGCACGTATGGCATTAGACCCTTATGCCAAATCAATGGCTGCCTTCGATACTGTATCAACAGATAAAATAGGTAAAGGTGCTATTGTCAATATGAATGATGTTAAATCAAAGCCTGCTGCTTTTAGCAAAACCTACAACAATTCGAAATTCATCGCTAACGAAACAGATATGATTGCCTATGAGGTTCATGTCAGAGATTTTACCATACAACCCGATATTTTTGAACCCGATGTAGCCGGCACTTATAAAGGGTTTTTACAGAAGACTGACTATCTGAAAACGCTCGGCATAACCCATGTACAACTGATGCCCATTCAGAACTACTACACAGTAAACGAAACCGACAGGGCATACCGCAAGGGTACCGCCCGTATAAGTAATTATAACTGGGGTTACGACCCGCACAATTACTTTACACCCGAGGGTTGGCTTTGCACCGATGCTAAAAATCCCTATACACGCATCAAGGAATTGAGAGAGCTGGTACAAAACCTTCACAACAAAGGCATAGGCGTTATTATAGATGTAGTTTACAACCATGTTTATATAGCAGAAACTTTCGAAAATATAGCTCCTGGCTGTTACTACCGCCTTGATGAAAAATTTAATATATCCTCTAAAACTGGAGCAGGACCCAGCTTCGAATGCCGCCGCAAGATGGGTCGAAAATTGATTATCGAATCTCTAAACCACTTTGTAAAGGAATACCACATTGATGGCTTCCGATTCGACCTTATGGGATTTCTAGACCACGAAACCATGCGCGCCATTCGTCAAGAAACAGGCAAGGCCTATAACACCGCCAATGTTGACGAGCTTATCCTTCAGGGTGAAGCATGGGTGTTTTCGGATATCAACACCGATAAAGACGCTAAAGGACAAGATGCAGCATGCACCAAAATTAATTACCCTAAAGAGAAATTCAATGTGGCCTTCTTCAACGACTCTTCTCGTGACTCATACACAGGAAGAGAACATAATAAGGGCTTTGCTCAGGGCATATATAAAGAAACCGACAGGGTGGCTACAGGAATTATTGGTGGATTAATCTCTTATGATGCAGCTAATAAAGCCATCAGTTCAGAAATCTTTAACGACCCCTACAACAAATTTGCAGATAAGCCAGCTAATTGCCTTAATTACTTAAGTATTCACGATGGTTTTACTTTGTGGGATAAAATTAATCTGAGTGTGAAAGACCCCAGCAAAACCGAACGTGCCAGAATAATGCGGCTGGCCTCTGCCATGCTGTTTACTTCTCAAGGTAAAATCATATTACACGGAGGAGATGAAATACTACGCACAAAACCACTCTCAGCAATTGATAAAGAACGACACAGAGCTCACAACACCGAATTTACAGACGAAGAAGAAGGCGTGGTTTATTTTCATGAAAACACCTATTGCTCAAACGATTATACAAACATGTTCCGTTGGGACCGGCTTACAAATGAATATTACGAATTTTCGACACAAATGCTCGATTATTACAAAGGACTTATTTTAATGAGAAGAAATATACCCTGCCTGAGATACAATAATACTGAAAGTGTGCAAAAAGGTCTGGTTTTTCTTGGGGCTGATAAAATTGGTAGCGACGCGTCCTCCTTCAGCAGTTTTGATGATGAAAAGCTCGAAAACCTTGAAATCAATTTTATCAACGGCCCTGCCTATCAGAGATATTATATAGCAGGAGAAGTTTATGCACGTAATATGGAAGCCAACTTCGAAACACCCGAAATGTATTATGTGGATTTCGATGGCAATGGTAAAGGAACAATACGTTTTACTAAGGTACAAATTCAAAACTTCGACCTTTCTAAATGGGGAGAATTGCACAGCTTAAATATAAAACTTATCAAAACACAAGGTAAATGGGATGTTCTGGAACATTCTTATAGCGGACTGGGGCATAATTCAATTAAAACAAGCGGCTTAAGCCCTTCAGGTTGCGTTAACATTGACTTATCAAAACCCGATTATGTTGCTGCAAGCTCACCACGTATTTATGATTCATATATTGCTTACTGGCTTGATAATACTTTAGAAAAAGACCTCGCCAAAGGATTAGGTACAAGTTTTTTACAGCTTGTAGTGGTACACAATGCTGACGATGAGGCCATATCTGTTAATATACCTTATTTAGAAAATCCTTCCGATTGGGCAGTCATCTGCGACACTTATAATGCAGGTATTAAACTACTAAAATATGTGTCGAATCCTACAACAAAAAAAGGAGAAACCAATGTTATCATAACAGATAAGCAGTTGATTGTGCCTAGAAAAAGTACCACTGTTATAGCAAAAGTTAAATAAGGTCGGCTAAAAAATCCCAAATCATTTTCTATTCTTTAACATCACTAAAAACCATTTTCAGTATCTCGGCTGAATGTATAGTACCAATACCCTCCAAATGTATCTTATAATACATAATGATTTTTTCAAGAAGCTGCTGCCTTATCTTCCCATTAAGTTTGAGTTGCTTGCTGTCAGAATAAGCAATTTGTAGCAATTGATGCATATAATACGAAAGTTGATTCTCAATATAACTTGAATGTAAGGGCCTCTTCAAATAGAACCTGCCCTCAATCATGTCAAAATAAGACATATCGGAATATGATTCTGTTTTGGGATAAAACCCCAGATATTGTGTAAAATTCAACAGAAATATAAGATGGTAATCTGAATAGCTTTCCCTTACTTGCTCAAAGTTTTTAATAAAATCCCTTATAAAGCTATACAATACAGGGTTGGTCTCTTCTTCTTTTATAGTTTTCAGGACAATTTCAGCAATAAATAAAGCCATGGTGCTTTTCAAAATATTAAACTGAATATCCATCAGCGGCTCCGTACAACTAACTTCTTTGATATGCTGAAGCTGTTTGTTCTCTTTATTATAGACCACCAAATCTAATAAAGTAAGGGGTTGAAATAAACCAATCTTTATTTTCGACTTTTTATTGTGAACATTATTTATCAGATAGGATTTTATACCCAGCTCTTCAGTATAAATCTTACATATAATACTATTTTCCGAGTACTTATAATGCTTCAGGACAATAGCTCTTGTTGAAATTAACATGAGAAGCTTATTATCAATTGATAAAAAGAATTTTTGTTACAAATGTTTTTGAGCCATCGGTATTGCTGCAAAAAACAAGATATACACCAGTTTTAACCTTTTCACCATTCAGATTACGGCCATTCCATATAGCTTGACCGCCATTGGCAATTGTAGAATAAACCAGATTACCTGTAATATCCGTTATTTTAACGTCCACATCGGTCACCAGACCTTTAATGGCAATATAGCCATTGTAATTTTCCCTTACTGGGTTTGGGTAAGCATACACATTAGTAAATTCATCGCTGCCCTGAGTGGCTGTTCCTTTATACGATATAATTCCCTTTGCAGTACCAAAAAAGACCTCAGCTGTTTCGTGATTAATAGCAATTGACTTAATGCTATTTGAAAACAAAGGACTGTTTTCTGTATTAAAATGTAATTTTTCTTCAGTACCATCAGCCGAAAGATAAAACACTCCAGAACTGGATGTGCCAACCCATTTATTATTGGCTCCATCTACTGCAATAGCTGTTACCGTCTCACTCTCTAACAAATACTGATTGAAACCATCAAGGGTAACCAAAATTTGTTGGGCATCAAAATTATTAGTACTGAAAACATTCCCAGGAGAATAAAATACAGCTATGCCCTTATCAGTACCTACCCATATTTCTCCATTACGGTCAACAGCCATAGATACCACATTTGAACTGGGAAGATTGCCATTGCCTACGGCTGTTGTCAACTTTTTTGCCCTGTCATCGGAAGTATTGGATAGTGTATTATTGTCATCAAAAACCAAAATGCCATTACCTCTGCCAATAATAACCCATTTCTGATTGTACTGGTCTATTACTATCTCTCCTATTACATTATCATTAACGAGAGATGGAAAATTATAAGTAAACCACTGATTGTCATATGTTTTTACCGAAAGTACATTAGTAACACTTGAATTGGTAATCCATAAATTATTGTTATTATCAAAAGCCAAACCCCCTATACCAATCCAGTAAAACGATTGTGAAGGGGCTAAAGTACTGTTGTTATCATCATAAAGTTGAACAAACTGACCATTATAGAATTCAAGTAAACCCCGCCTCCACGAACCCGCATAAACCCGCTTTGTATCATTAGGATCAACAGCTATGGTAACGATATCATGAATGGTATCAAAACCCTGAAATACATCCCTATCAATAGTTGCCCAGGTCTCATCAATAAATGAAAAAATACCATCCTGATTGTAAATATTGTTCCATGTTGATTCATCGCGTAATCCCGGAGCCACCCACAATTGCCCTTTCTCAACAGTCATTTTAAACACATTACTTGTTGAAGGGCCATTAGGAATCATAGACGAATTGTCCATCTCCCATAAATAACGCACCATCCCGAACCTGTTGTCGGCTATCCATACCTTATTATCACTGTCGTAAATAGCATGTTTGGGCTGTGCATAAGAGCCATTGTATTCATAAACCCCACGCTCCATATTGAAATCTTCATCATAAATTCTTACATAATACTGGTACGAAATAACCATCTTTCCTGAACTCAGCACTATATTCTGTATTTTGTTGGAAAATATTGTATCAAAATAATTCCACTGTCCGTTTTCTTTATAGTAAATAGTATCGGGAATAGTCCCTTGTAATCTTCTGTTCACAACAAGCTTGTTCCCAAAATAAACTATTGAAGTAAACATATCATTAAAATTGTTAATTGATGTATCCTTTTGCCAATATTCATAATTAGCCAGATTAGGAACATCTTTATCAGCATAAAATATCCCCTGCTCTGTTGCCGCAAAAAAAGTATTGTTACCAAAAGCCATATCAAATACTTCAATACGCTCTCCCAAAGGACCTATATGGTAAGTGTTTTTTATTTCCTGCCTCATCAAATCAAGCTCAACAATACCAAAACCACAACTCAGGTAGGCAAAATTATTTACAAACAGTATTTTATTGATATTTTTTTTCCCAGGTATATTCTTGCGTTTAATATCAGACACATTAATAATTCTGTTGCTTACAAGCAAATCAATATTAGAATTCTGATAAGCAATGATAAGGGTTTGTGTATTTGTATGGAAATTAATTGTAGCAATACCTATATCGGACAAGCCATTTATCTTGGTAACTCTGTTCAAACTGTTGTCATCCTTTCTGTAATAAAACAACGATGATGTTGTGGCACAATACACCCTGTCGCCTGCATCAGCCACTGCCAATGCCTGCCTGTAAGGCAAATGATCGCGCCATTCCCCTATAGGTATGCCTTGCGACAACAAACTATTAAATAAAAAAATAGTTATTATTAAAATAATATTGCTTTTTATTAAGGGTATTTGCTGCATCAAGTGTAATTTAATAAAACTATAAAAATTAATTAACTTGTTTTGAATCATTTTATTATTAATAATGTTTTTTTTTTACACAAAGATATTTTATTTTTTAATCACTACTAACCGACAAAAAATTTAAAAAGGGGCTACTCCAATAAAGTTTCGCC
>CAZVOS010000012.1:0-13225 GCA_964628845.1 uncultured Bacteroidales bacterium
GGTAAAAAAGAGAGAATCGGCTATAGAGAGATCATTTTTAGCATTCATGTTGTAGCCGATGTTAATATTTTCGTACCATTTCTGTTTACCACTCCTGTTTTGTTTTCGAAATGGGTAAAAACGCATGGCAGAAAAAGCTATTTCAGGTAAACTTAAATCAACAGTTTTATTAAGAGTATTCTGACTATGACGCACATTAGTAGAAAAATTATATTTATTAAATAGAGTAGTTTGATAGGATATATTCGACTGAAATGTATTAGATAAATAATCGTTTGTTGTGCTGGGATTGTATCTGTGATAATTGCTGCTGCCTGCATTTACATTGGCTGAGAAACGGCTGTTAGGTCTGGCCTTGGGGTCTTGATTGTGATTCCATCGGATAAAGAAATCTTTTCCTTTGGAGTATCCTGGCAATTCTTTTTCTCCTTCAATATTAATGGCATAATTCATGTCAAAACTGCCGTTATATTTATAACGTTTATTGTAATTGGACAGTGTTTTAATAGCCCAGCTTCCTCTGGAGTATATATCTCCTCTTAATGCAAGGTCGATATGTTCATTGATGCCAAAGTAGTAACCCCCGTTCTCCAGAAAAAATCCCCTGTTGGCCGATTCTCCATAAGTGGGAATAAGAATACCCGATTGTTGCCCTTTCTTATTAGGGAAAAGTCCGAAAGGTAAAAGAGCAGGAACTGGCACATTTTCTATAAATAGAAATACAGGACCTGTAACTATCTTGTTGTCAGGAATGACCCTGGCTTTGTAAAAACCAATATAGAAATGTGGCTCAGCAAGATTGCAAGTAGTATATTTGCCATTAATAATGTTTATATTGTCATCAGGCATCTTTTTTATTTTATTGCCGTGCAGATAACCTTCTCCTTCTTCTGTGATAACCTTTTTGATAATACCCTTTTTTGTATCAAAATTATAAAACATAGTATCGGAACGGAATGATTTTTCATTTTCGGTAAATTCAGGTTTTCCTGTTATATTTCCAAGTGAATCAATCGTTCCGGATGCAAAAAGCAGATTGTCTGAAAATGAGATTTCAATATAATTTGCTTTAATTGTTATATTTTCATATTTAATAACAGCATTGCCGTAAAGAAAAACTTTCTTATTTGAAATATCAAATAGAATAGAATCGGTGGAAGTATAATCCACTTTGGAATCTAATGATGATTTTGATTTTGTTGGTGGCTTTGATGTGGTATCAATAACATTGGAAATAGTATCAGGATTAGTGTTTATTAAAAAACTGTCAGCAACTGCAATACTATCTTTTTGTGCTTTTAAGTCTGTGATGAAAATTAAAAGCAACATGAAAGAAAAAAAAATATTTAAAAAATGTCGTATTTTCAATTTAAAAATAATACTATTTTTGTATCAAAAGTTGTTATATACTATTATAATATAATGTAAAGTTAAAGGACAAAACTAAATAAAAATTTTTGAATTTACTTATAAAGAGATGAAACGATGTATTTTCTTTTTTAGTGTTATTAACTTATTTGTTTTCTTTTTATCGGCCCACTCTCAAAATGATAAGAAGGGTTATAAAATAAGAACAGTAGTTATTGATGCAGGTCATGGTGGCAAAGATCCTGGAGCAGTCGGTTCAAAGTCTCATGAAAAAGACATAACACTCAGAGTAGCTCTTAAGTTAGGCCATCTAATTGAATCCAATTATTCTGATATTAAAATTATATATACAAGGAAAACAGATGTTTTTGTAGAATTATACAAAAGGGCAGAGATTGCCAATAAAAATAAAGCAGATTTATTTATATCGATACATTGTAATTCTTCTACTAACAAAACTGCATATGGGGCAGAGACATTTGTTATGGGTTTACATAAAAGCAAGGAAAATCTTGAAGTGGCGAAAAAAGAAAATGCTGCGATTTTACTAGAAGATGATTATTCATCAATGTATGATGGCTTTGATCCCAAGTCGCCTGAAAGCAATATCATTTTTTCATTATATCAGAATGCTTTTTTAGACCAAAGTCTGGTATTATCACAGAAGATACAGAATCAATTTACAGAGAAAGTAGGTTTGATGGACAGAGGTGTAAAACAGGCAGGATTCCTTGTTCTTTACAAGGTTGCCATGCCGGGTATTTTAGTCGAAATGGGTTTTATTAGTAATAAAAAAGAAGAGGAATTTATTTCTTCTGAAGAGGGAATGAATAAAATAGCACAATCACTATTCAACGCTTTTAAAAATTATAAAGAAATAATAGAGGAAGATATTTCTGTTGAAAATAAAGATTCTATCTCTCATCAAGATTTGGATATTCCATCAGATACAATAAAAACCTCTGTAATTACTGATAATATGGGAAATATATCGGATAATAAAATTTCATTCAGGGTGCAGTTTACAGCATCATCCACAAATAAACCACTCAATTCAACAGAATTTGCACAATTAAAAGATGTTAAGATGTATTTTCTTAATTCATTATATAGATATACAACAGGCGATTTTAAAACGCTTGAAGAAGCTGCCGACTGGCAAGTACAAGTTCAGAATAAAGGATTTAAAGATGCTTTTGTAGTAGCTTTTCACAACGAAGAGAGAATTTCTCCACAGGAAGCTTTGAAGTTGATAAAAAATAATTAATTTTGTTGAAAAAAATAATGCTTTGAAAATAAAACGTGAACATAAAATTGGTATTGTATCTATAATTGCATTACTTTTATTTATATGGGGATTTACCTATTTAAAAGGTAGAGACCTTTTTCTGAAAGAGAAATATTATTTTGCAGTATATTCTCAGGTAAGTGGCCTCGTAGAAGGAAGTTCTGTACAGATAAGCGGATTAAAAGTAGGACGTATTGAGGAAATATTTTTTCATCCAGATGATGCTTTAAAAGTTGTGGTTAAATTTTCTATCAGGAAATCAGTTCCTGTTCCTAAAAACACCATTGCACGTATTTTTAGCTCAGATTTATTAGGTACCCGTGCCATAGAGTTAAAACTAGGAGATAGTGAAGTGCTTGCCGAAAAAGGTGATACTTTAATAAGCGAAATCCAAGTAAGTATCAGTGAAGAAGTTAGTATCCAAATGCTCCCCTTTAAGAAGAAAGCCGAAGACCTGATGCTCTCCATTGACTCAGTAATGGCTGTTATACAATATATCTTTAATGAAAATACAAGAGAAAATATTAAAAACAGTTTTGAAAGTATCAGACAAACAATAAGTAACCTTGAACAGACATCTTACAGTCTTGATACTTTAGTGGCAGAAGAAAAAATGAGGATATCTAATATTTTTGCCAATATAGAATCAATATCATTGAATCTTAGGAAGAATAACCAGCAAATAAACAATGTTATAGAAAATCTTTCCTCTATTACTGATTCATTGGCTAAGGCCGATATTATAAATGTAATTAACAATACAAATAAGGCCATGACCGATGTGGCTGAAATTGTTGATAAAGTCAACCGAGGTGAAGGTAGTCTGGGTTTGCTGATTAACAACGACAGTCTTTATAAAAACCTCGAAAAATCTTCACTCGATTTGGATAAACTATTACTCGATATGCGAGTTAATCCTAACAGATATGTGCATTTCTCTGTTTTCGGGAGAAAAAACACAAATCCTGAAACAATAAAATAATTGCCTCAAATAGGAATATTGATGATTTCCTGTAAAAAGTTTTATAATATCTTTTTTTTTAATATTCTTATTACTTTATCTTTTATTAATTGTTTTATATATGCTCAAAAAGCTACAAAGGTAGAACTTATATCAGCCAACACGCTGGAGTTTGATAAAACATTAAACAAAGATGTACGCAGACTCATAGGAGACGTGGTTCTGAAACATGATAATACTTTAATGTATTGCGACAGTGCCTATCTATATTCGGAAGCAAACAGATTTGACGCTTTCAGTAATATTCATATCAAAGTATCGGACAGTGTTGATGTATGGGGGGATATGCTTAAATACAACGGCAATACAAAGCTGGCAGAACTGATGTACAATTGTATAATGAAAGATAAACAAACTGAATTAAAAAGTGATTTTTTATTTTATGATTTAAAAAATGATTTAGCATATTATAACACAGGTGCTGATATTGTTAATGCCGAAAATAATCTAAAAAGCAAAATTGGCAGGTATTATTCAAAAGAAAAACTGTTTTTTTTTAAAGACAGTGTTGTCCTTGTAAATCCAAAATATACCATTTATTCAGATACCCTTAAATACAATACAGTAACTGAAATATCTTACTTCTTTGGACCAACTACTATAATTAGTAAGGAAAATACTATTTACTGTGAAAACGGCTGGTATGATAGTAAAAAAGATGTGTCCCAATTCAGTATAAATGCTTCATTAAATAATGAAAAACAGATACTTACTGGTGATAGTCTTTATTACGACAGGGCAAAGGGCTATGGAAAAGCGATAAAAAATATAAGCATTACAGATTTAAAAGAAGATTTGGTCATATATGGTAATTATGGAGAATATTTTGAAAATCCCGAATTTACTCAGGTAACACAAAATGCATGGCTGGTTAAAATTATGGAAGGCGATTCACTTTTCCTTCATGCTGATACACTTCAATCTATTAATGACACTATTGAAGACAAAAGAACCCTGTTCGCTTTTAAGCATGTTAAATTTTATAAATCTGATTTACAAGGAATATGCGATTCTATTGTATTTTTTTTTAGTGATTCTACAATTAATTTATATGGCAACCCCGTTATATGGAGTGAAGAAAACCAATTAAGTGCCGATTTTATTAAAATTATTCTCAGCGAAAATAATATTAAAGAATTGTATATGTATGCGTCCTCATTTATTATTTCAGAAGAAGATACAGCCAATTTTAACCAGATTAAAGGAAAAGATATGGTGGGTTATTTTGAAGATAATAAATTAAGTATTATTGATGTAAAAGGAAACGGTCAAACAATCTATTATGTAAAAGAAGATGATGGTTCTGAAACAGGTATCAATACATCAGAATCATCAGAATTAACAATCTATCTGGAAGAAAATAATGTAGAAAAAATTCTTTTCAGGGCTAAGCCAGATGCCACATTGTTTCCCATTAGTCAAATTCCTCAAGATAAAAAGATACTAAAAGGTTTCAGATGGCTTAATGAACTACGTCCTTTAGATAAATATGATATTTTTATCTGGAAAGAATTCCCTAAATAATACCCTCTTTAAGTATATCGTGCAGATGAACAAAACCTATAACCTCGTCGTTCTCACAAACAATAAGCTGGGTAATATTCTTGCTTTTCATTACGCTGAGTGCTTTTGCTGCCAGAGTGTCTTTATTTATAATCTGGGGTGATGAAGAATAAATATCCTTTGCCTGAAGCTTTGATATGTCGGTGTTTTTTTGGAGCATGCGTCTCAAATCACCATCAGTAATTATCCCCACAATTTTATTATTTGAATTTATTACGGCTGTTGCACCAAGTCTTTTGGAAGTCATTTCAATAATAACGGTATCTATTTTATCTGCTTCTTTAACTATTGGAATGGCGTTGTTTCTCATTAAATCAGATACTTTTAAATACAGGTTTTTTCCCAGTATACCTCCTGGATGAAAACGGGCAAAATCTTCGGTGGTAAAACCCCTGCACTCAAGTAAACATACTGCTAAGGCATCGCCCATTACAAGTTGTGCCGTAGTGCTCGATGTTGGAGCTAAATTATTTGGACAAGCTTCCTTTGTAACACTGGTATGTAATATGAAATCGGCATTTTGAGCAAGAAATGATTCTTTATCGCCCACCATGGCAATGATTTTATTCTTCATCATTTTAATTATTGGAACTAAAACCTTTATCTCAGGTGTATTTCCACTCTTCGATATACATACTACAATGTCGTCTTTCTGAATGATGCCTAAGTCGCCATGTATGGCATCGGCAGCATGCATAAATACTGCTGGCGTTCCTGTAGAATTGAGTGTGGCTACTATCTTTAAACCAATATTGGCACTCTTACCTATTCCTGTAAAAATTACCCTAGCTTTTGAATTTATTATGAGCTGTACACAGGAAACAAAATTATCGTCAACTGACGAAAGCAGTTTCGTCAGTTCATCTATCTCGTTATTTATTGTGTTTATTGCAATGGCTTTTATCTCTTCACTTGTTTTCATATAAAAATATTCTGATATAAAAAATTAGTATATAATAAGCGTATGAAATTAAGTATTATTTTAAAATGAAAAAAAAAATCAGAAAAATATTGCATAACTAAAAAATTAGTTGTATATTTGTACAATAAATAACTAAATAATTAGTTATATTACTAAAATAATAGTTAATAATTAAATATATGAAAGAATTAACGAGAGCCGAAGAAGAAATCATGCAAATTTTATGGGATTTAGAAAAGGGGTTTGTAAAAGATATACTAGATAAAATACCTGTACCCAAACCTGCCTATAATACAGTATCAACAATAGTTAGAATATTAGTAAAGAAAGGTTTTGTGGGGTATAAGCCCTATGGTAAAACACATGAGTATTATCCTGTTGTATGTAAAGATGACTATACTAAAAAGCTTATGAAGACTGTTTTTAAAAATTATTTTAGTAATTCATTTCAGAAAATGGTATCATTTTTTACGAATGAAAAAAAATTGTCCCTTGCTGAACTTCAGGAAATTAAGTCTATGATGGAGAGAGAAATTGAGCACATGGGGCAAAGTATTCATCAAAATAAAGAATAAAATGGAAAATCTATTGATTTATTTTTCAAAATCTGCCATAAGTCTTTTGGTTTTTTATGCCATATATTGGCTTTTTTTAAGGAAAGAAACCTATTTTATGGCTAATCGCATATATTTATTAGTATCCGTAATTATTTCTGTGTTCAGCCCATTATTATATATTAACTATGTTCAAATAAATAATGCCGAGATAATTACCTCTCTTCTTGAGCCAGTTACTATTGTAAACGGAGCATTGGTTGAAACATACACAAAAGCTTTCGGATTAAAAGAGATATTGATATTTATTTATTTTGCAGGCGTGTGTGTGTTTACTTTCTGTTTTATAAGAAAGCTGGTAGGTATAATGCTTTTAATAATGCGTTTTAAGAACCGAAATAATGAGAATGTGAATCTTATATATACTGATAAAGCACATGGCCCATTTTCTTTTTTTAAATATATTTTTTTAAATAAAGATATTTTACCACAAGAAGCTGAAAAAATTATTGCCCATGAAAAAGTTCATATAGAGCAATTCCATTCTTTAGATATAATGTTTTTTGAATTTTTATTTATCTTCCAGTGGTTTAATCCCTTAGTAATCTTGTATAAAAAATCGATACAAGAAATACATGAATATCTGGCCGATGAAGGAGCTATTGAAAAAGGGATTGAAAAAAGAAGCTACCAGCAATTGCTTTTGGCTTTAAGTTTAAATGTAAGCGTATTAGATTTAACAAATAATTTTAACACATCACAAATTAAAAGGAGGTTTATTATGATGACAAAATTAAAATCGGGCTTAAAAGCCAAATTGAAATTTTTTATTAGTGTTTTTTTTGTTGCAGGGCTAATGATACTTTTTGCTTGTAATGTTACAAACGATGAGATGCCCTCTAAGTCTGGCGTTAAAACTGAAGCCGAAACTGAAGCTATGGTATTAAACAACAATATTAATGATTATAACAGTGAAGAAGTCTTTGTTGTTGTTGATGAGATGCCTGTTTTTGGTAATACTCCCAATGCACTCAATGAGTATATTATTTCGGAAATGAAATATCCTGCTGAAGCAAAAGAAAAGGGTATTCAGGGCAAGGTTATGGTAAGTTTTATTATTAACAAAACAGGTCGTGTTACCGAAGTTGAAGTCGTTCAGCCAGTTCATAAACTTTTAGATGATGAAGCCCTCAGGGTAATTTCGTCTATGCCCGACTGGAAGCCAGGTAAAAATAAAGGCAGTGCTGTAAATGTAAAATTTAATTTGCCTATTAAGTTTCTGCTTCAATAATGAATTAAAGGGTAGTATCAAAAGCTTAATGATTTTTGTAATATAATTAATGAGATAATGCGGTTTAAGTTTGTTGTTTTTATATGTTTGATTAATGTAATAGGGTTGGGTACATTCTCGCAAAATCTATCTGATAATACCAATACGTATAATTCAAATCAGAAACCTCACGGGAAATGGGTTTATTTAAATAAGAATACCAACTCAATACAAGCAAAGGGTACATATAAAAATGGTGTTCCTGTGGGGCGTTGGTTTATATTTGATGAAAATGGGAATAAGTTTATTATAAAGAAGTATCGCAGAAGAAGGACTAGAGAAGTATGGTTTTATCCTAACGGTAAAGTAGAAAGCAAAGGATGGTCTAAGCTTATTTCTGATGACCCCAAAGAAATCAATTACTACTGGGAAGGTATCTGGAAGTTTTATAATGAAAAGGGAAAACTTATACAAAAAAAAATATATAGTGAAGGTGAGGTAATTAAAATATTGAAGGATACTTCAGATGTTGGCATTTAGTTAATTATTCTACATTCTCCTTTATAATATATCAAAGACCTATCTAACCTGAATTATATCTCAAAGCTTTTGTAAAAATTGAGTGTTTAGTAAAAGAAAATGAATTTTTTTTAAGCATTATAAATCTTGTCTTTGTATTATTTTTCCAGTTGAAATATATTGGAAAGGTTTAAATTTATTAAATAAAAAAATAAATTATAAATAAAAAATTGTTTGTATTAAATAATTTGTTTATAACTTTGAATAAATTGAAAAAATAATTAAGACATAAAGGGTTTAATAATGGCAAAAAGAACAGATGATAATTTAAAGGAGTTATTAAAAAAAATATTTGGTTTTGATAGTTTTAAAGGGGATCAGGAGGCCATAATAAAATGTATATTAGGAGGAAAGGATGCTTTTGTTATCATGCCAACAGGTGGCGGTAAATCTATGTGTTATCAATTGCCTGCACTTATTAGCAAAGGAGCTGCTATTATTGTTTCACCACTTATTTCTTTGATGAAAAATCAGGTTGACTCCATCAGAAATTTCGGAGCGGAGGATGGTATTGCTCATTTTTTGAATTCTTCTCTTTCAAAAATTGAATTATCACAGGTTAGAGACGATATTAAAAGCGGTAAGACAAAATTGTTGTATGTAGCTCCCGAATCGCTTACCAAAGATGAAAATGTTGAATTATTAAAAAAGATAGACATTTCATTTTTTGCCATTGATGAAGCTCATTGTATATCTGAATGGGGTCATGATTTCAGACCTGAGTACAGGAGGTTAAGACCTATCATAGAATCTATAAGTAAAAGAGTGCCTATAATGGCATTGACTGCTACGGCAACACCCAAAGTTCAATCAGATATCCAAAAAAATCTGGGTATGCTTGAAGCCATGATTTTTAAATCATCATTCAACAGGCCTAATTTATATTACGAAGTAAGGCAGAAAGCTCAGGATGTTGTTAAGGATATTATTAAATATATTAAAAACCATCAGGGTAAATCGGGTATCATTTATTGCTTAAGCAGAAAAAAAGTAGAGGAACTTGCCGAAACACTTGTAGCCAATGGTATTAAAGCATTGCCTTATCATGCAGGCCTCGATTCTCAGACCAGAATGGATAATCAAGATAAATTTTTGATGGAAGAGGTTGATGTTATTGTTGCTACTATTGCCTTTGGTATGGGTATAGATAAGCCAGATGTACGCTATGTGATACATCATGACATGCCTAAAAGTCTCGAGGGCTATTATCAGGAAACTGGAAGGGCAGGAAGAGATGGTGGAGAAGGTAATTGTATTGGCTTTTACCATTACGACGACATGCAAAAATTAGAAAAATTCATGAAGGGTAAACCCGTTTCCGAGCAGGAAATAGGGCAGCAGCTCATTCTCGAAACTATTGCTTATGCCGAGACTTCCGTTTGCCGCAGAAAATACCTCTTGTATTATTTTGGCGAAATATATGAGAAAGAAAATTGCGAAAATTGCGACAACTGTTTGCACCCTAAAACTAAATTTGAAGGTAAAAAATACATTGAGTTGCTGCTCGATACTGTAATAGCTACAAAAGAACAGTTTAAAGCCAAACACCTTATCAATATTATCATTGGAAGAAGTTCTACTCAAATTAAATCATTCAGGCAACATTTGCTTGAACAATTTGGCAAAGGAGCTGATTATGATGAAAGATTCTGGAATGCAGTGATAAGGCAAACACTTATCGAGAGACTACTCGTTAAAGATATTGAGAATTATGGTATTCTAAAAATTACACCTGATGGTCATAAATTTCTTGATGACCCGTATTCTATAATGTTGACACACGATCACGACTATGATGCCGATAAGGATGATGAATTTTTTGCTGCTTCAGGACAAAAAACGAGTGCTGCCGATAAAGTCTTATATGCATTACTTAAGGATCTACGCAAAGAAATATCAAAAAAACAAAATCTCCCTTCTTTTGTCATATTTCAAGACACTTCCTTAGAAGATATGGCCATACAATATCCTATTACTCTAGAAGAACTAAAGCAGATTACAGGTGTGGGTTCTGGCAAAGCTATGAGATTTGGTAAATCATTTGTTGAACTCATAAAAAAACATGTTGAAGAAAATGAGATAGAACGTCCCATCGATTTAGTTGTAAAATCAGTTATTAATAAATCGAGTCTTAAGGTCTTTATTATCCAGAATATTGACAGAAAAATTGATATTGAAGATATTGCTTTGGCTAAAGGTATTTCGTTTGATGAATTACTTAATGAAATAGAAAGTATTGTAGCCAGTGGTACACGCATAGATATTAATTATTACATAAATGAAATTATAGAACAGGAAAGGCAGGACGAGATTTTTGAATATTTCAAATATGCTGAGAGCGACGATATTGAAGATGCACTTAACGAACTTGGACCCAATGAATATACTGAAGAAGAAATAAGACTAATGCGTATCAAGTTCATTTCTGAGATGGGGAATTGATGAATCAAAGAAATCAAACGCAAAAAACAGCATATAGCGGAACGGACTTAATGTTATTCTCAAACCCAAAATTTTTCATTGAAATGCGAAGTGCATAGGAAGTATTGTATTTATTTGAAAAAAGTCTCATGCTCGCAGAGCGGGTTCTTTTCCCCTTTTTAACTTCAACAGGAATTATTTCGTTTTCTTTTTGAATTACAAAATCAAGCTCTGCAGTGTTGTTGTTTTTCCAATAAACCAGTGTGTATCCTTTGGCATTAAACTCTTGAGCCACGTAATTTTCAGCCATTGAACCTAAAAATTGATTATTCATTTCCAATGAAGATAAGATAAGTTGTTGTGCCATACCCGATTTCATTGTTAATAGACCTACATCACTCATATATAATTTAAAATCAGACAAATCAATATACACATTTATAGGCATAAACCCGTGTTCTAATTTATGACATTTCAATACGATGCCGCTAGAAATTAACCACTCAATGGCTTCACCAAAAATTGACGCAGTGCCTCCACGTTGCACTATTTTATACTGAAATTTTTTGTTCTCTTTGGCTAATTGTATGGGTATTGAATTGTAGCAACCTCTGATTTTTATACTGGTAGCTGCATCAGCGTATTTAGCCATATCAGCAATGTACTCATTAAAAATGCTCCCCTGAATATCGACTACAGTCAGTAAGCTATTAGTGCTCACAAATTCATTTATTACAGCAGGCATGCCCCCTACAATCAAATACCGTTTATATAATTCTATCGCTTGTTCGTGCAAAGCTGCAGGTATTTCCTTATTGTTTGCAAAATGAACGCGTATCTGCTCACTCAACAGTTGTTTATCTAAGGCCCATAAAAACTCCTCAAAATCTAAAGGAAACATTTTAACTTCATACACTTTCCCCACCGGAAACGAGTACTGTTCTCTGTTTATTGCTATTCCCAATAATGAGCCCGCAGTTGCAACATGATACTGTGGTGCATCTTCACAAAAGTTCTTTAATGAAAGCAGTGCCCTTTCACTCGATTGTATCTCGTCCAGAATAATGAGGGTTTTCCCGGCTATAATTCTCTGAGATGTTACAGCTTCAAGGTATTGGATTATTCTTTCAGGGGATATGTCCTGTCCGAAATATTGATTTACAGCAATATTTGTCTCAAGATTAATATATACCGTATTTTCGAAAAATTTGTTGCCAAACTCTTTTAACATGTAGGTTTTTCCTACCTGACGTGCTCCTTGTAAAATTAAAGGCTTTCTTTCCTTCATGTTTTTCCATGACTCTAATTGCTGAAAAACTTTACGTTCCATAATATAAAATTTTATACAAAAATAACTATTTAGTATGAAATAATCAAATATTTCTGGTTTATTCATAGTAAAAAATACTTTTTCTTTAAGAGATTATGCTTCCATAAAGTTATTCTTTAGAAATTATTAATAAATTTCTTATATTTATATTTAGTTTTTTCTAATTTAGCAGTTTAATTAAAATTGACTGAATATGATTAATCAGCAGCTAATAAATCCTAGCAGCATTGTAGTAATAGGGGCTTCTAATGATATCACAAAACCAGGCGGGAAAATACTTAAAAATATTATTGATGGAGATTATAAAGGTAAGCTATATGTAACAAACCTTAAAGAGGATGAAGTACAAGGTATAAGAAGCTTTAAAGACCCAAAGGATTTACCACAGGTTGAACTCGCTGTGATGGCTATTGCAGCACGATTTATACCTGATGCAGTCGAAATACTTACCCAAGAGAAAGGAACAAGAGCTTTTATTATCTTATCTGCAGGATTCAGCGAAGAAAGTCATGAAGGGGCTTTGCTCGAAAAGGATGTGGTTGAAAAGATTAATAAAGTAAATGGCAGTTTAATAGGTCCTAATTGTGTAGGAATTCTTACTCCGTATCATCACAGCATCTTTACTTATCCTATACCAATATTAGAGCCCAAAGGATGTGATTTTATTTCTGGCTCAGGGGCAACAGCTTGTTTCATTATGGAGGCAGGCATTCCTAAAGGACTTACTTTTGCCAATGTGTTTTCGGTGGGCAACAGTGCTCAGATGGGTGTGGAAGAAGTGCTTAAATATCTTGATGAAACATACAATCCAGAAACAAGTTCGGATGTTAAGTTGCTTTATATTGAAAATATTGCCAAACCTCAGATGTTGCTCAAACATGCTTCATCGCTTATAGGTAAGGGCTGTAA
>CAZVOS010000013.1:0-13138 GCA_964628845.1 uncultured Bacteroidales bacterium
CAATCCGTCCAATGAATATGATATGTCCTACCAGACTTACGGAGGCACCGGATATGCAACAGGCGGTAGTGGCTCTTTCACTATTATACCCGTATATCCTGATACCGCTGGCCCTATTACTGGACCTCTTACAGTTTGTGCCGTCTCCCAGTCAACATTTAGTATTGATATTGTATCTAATGCAGATTCTTATTTGTGGACACTACCCGCCGGAGCTAATATTATTTCAGGTGCAAATACCAATAGCATTACGGTTTTATGGGATACACTAAGCTCCTCCGGGCTTATCACTGTTGTTCCTAAAAATGGTTGTGGAGATGGCCTGCTGAGCTCATTGAACATTACAGTGGAGCCATTACCAAATTATATTTTTAACCCCTCTGTAGTGGGTGTTTGTTATCAATCTGCCACTTCCTTAATGGCTACTTACAACCCCACCTATACATACCAGTGGCAACAGGATATTAACTGTAATGGCACTTGGCTCGACATACCCGGAGCCGACTCCTGTGTGTACGAAACAGGGATAATGTTCGAATCAAGCTGCTACAGATTAATAATGACAAATAATTGTGGCTCAAATTACTCCAATGCAATTAACGTATCCGTTAATCCTATCCCACCAACACCAGTTATTGATTATTTGAATGCAACAACTTTAGTGTCAAATGCTTTAACGGGTAACCAATGGTACAACACTCAGGGCATCATACCAGGAGCCATAAATCAGAACTATGTGATACCACAAAATGACAATTATTATGTGATTGTTACTGATTCTAATGGCTGTGTATCCTTACCATCTAATATAATATCATTTACTGTGGGTTTATATGCTTATATAGCATCGGACATTCAGATATATCCAAATCCCTCCGATGGGCTTATTAATATTGAAATACCCCCGTCATTAAATGATTGTATTATCCATATTTATGATATCTGTGGAAGAAAGCTTTCTCAGGAGTTGGTAAATACTACGCAACACGTTTTAAATCTTAAATATCTGGCATCAGGTATTTACACCATTACAATAACGGGAAAAGAAATTAACTATAATAGTAGAATTATCATCAATAAAAAGTAGAATAAACCATCTAACTTTGATTTGTAGCAAAAGTGCCTTAATCAGTGATATTTATGGCATTTGAAGCGTTTTGCCTTATAGCGTAAAGAGAAATTCAGTCTGAAAGACTGAGTTACTTCAACCTGAGCTTTGCCTCAGGAATAAGCATAAGATTAACAAGTCGCTTATAAAATGAGTTTTAGAGCTGCAAACCTCCTTCGGTGGGTAAACGCAGTGTAATATTGCGTTGTATATTTTTATAGGAAAACAGAGATTTGTTTTATAAAAATCTTTTTTCTTTAATCTTGGCTTTCTTGCCTTTAAGGTCGCGTAAATAGAATATTCTTGCTCTGCGAACAACACCTCTTTTGTTCACTTTAATTTCTTCAATGAAAGGAGATGTTATAGGGATAATTCTTTCAACACCTATATTACCAGAAATTTTTCTTATGGTAAATGTTTCTGTACTTCCGCTGCCGGCTCTTTGTATTACCACTCCCTGAAACTGTTGGATACGTTCTTTATTACCTTCAATAATTTTATAACTCACTGTGATAGTATCACCAGCTTTAAATGCAGGTATTTCTTTTTTCTGCACCAATGTATCCTGAACAAATTTTATGACTTCGCTGCGGTTCATATCAATAGATATTAAATATTAAACTTATATTTTTATGGGAGTGCAAAGATACACTTTTTTTTAATTAAAAAATATTTTTAAAAAAAAGATTTTAATGAATTATTCAAACTAAAAAGAGCTTAAGCTTTTACTATTTTAAATGTTTTTATTTCTTTTGAAGTTTCAGCCGTGCAAATGTATATGCCTGAGGTAAGTTCTTCTATATCAAGGCAAACAGAGTCTTCGCCGGGAAATATATTGCGGGTTTTGATTATTTTGCCTGTAATGTCGTATAATTTGATACTGTTAATGTTTTCCTTTGCATTATTAAAAACTATGCATATATTATCCTTAGCTGGATTAGGATATGAATAAATAGATAAATCTTTATTCATCATGCCGTCTGTTGACACATGTACCCCATTCTCGTTGTATATTGAAACACCACCTCCAAGTGTAGCAATCCATTTGTTATGAGCTTCATCAATATTGATAGCACTTATCCAGTTGTGCGAAATTAATGAGTTGGTGGTTTTTTTAAAAGAGAAATTGCCATTATCATAAATACCAAGTCCATAATAGGTTCCAAAATATAATTTATCAGACAAGTCATCGTATTTTACGCACATCACAGAAGTGAAGTTCCAGCCCGTATTATACGAATTGTATAAGGTCCAATGTTGGTTTCCGTCAAATTTAAGCAGTCCTGTTTCTGCACCAAGCCAGATATTACCTTGTTCGTCAAAATCGATAGAATATATGATGTTTGTAGTGATATTAGAATTTGAGGGGTTATATACCTGCCAGTTGTTATTATTGATGCGTACCAGACCACCACCATGGGTAGCAATCCATACATTATTGTCATTATCCACTTTAATATCATAGATGCCATTTACAGGTAAGAGTGAGTTATACATATCATAAACTTCCCAGTTATCATTGCTAAACACTGCTACGCCTCCTCCCCATGTACCGAACCATTTGCGGTTATTACCATCAATGGCCACAGTTGTTACACTATTTATTGGCAAGCCCGAATTGGAAGTATTAAAGACATTCCATGACCTCTGGCTCGGACTGTTATCAATGGAAACAACACCATTCTGTGTGCCTATCCATTTTGTTCCTGAATTATCTATGCTGATACAGCGTATATAATTATCTTGTAAATCAGAATTGTTTTTATTATAAACAGTCCAGTCGGAACCGCTTATTAGTGCCAAGCCATCAATAGTGCCAAGCCATACATCTGAACTGTCAAAAGCAATGGCTTTAACCGAATTACTTGGGAGGGACGAATTGTTCTGGTTATAAACGAGCCAGTCGTTGTTTTCGGCCTTTAATAAACCGACTAATATAACAGCTATAAATGTAAACATTTTTGTTTTCATGGTATTTAATTTTAAGTTTTTAAATAGGACGCCATCTCATGTGAAAATGTTACAACTCATATGAAATTTTGTATGTCATAAATTTAATTAGTATGATTACTTTTGTATGATGAAAAGAATATTAATTCTTACTTATTTTTTTCCGCCTTCTAATTTTGCAGGAAGTTATAGAATAGCTTCGTTTGCAAAGTATTTTCATCAATTCGGCTATTATCCTGTTATCATCACACGACATGCACCTGAGAATGCAGGTAGTTTTGATGAAATGGCACACGATTGCTGCAAAGAGATAGCACATAAAAAAGAAAAAGGGTACGAGGTTTTTTATCTGCCATACAAAGGGAATCTGAGGGACAGAATTTATGCTAAATACGGGGATAATAGATTTGTTTATATAAGAAGGATGCTTAGTTTTTTTGAAATGTTGATGCAGGCAGTTACACCTTTTTCGATACCTTATTCAAATTTGTACAGTTTTACGAAAAAATATCTTACTACTCATAAGGATATTAAATTGATAATTACCTCAGGTAAGCCCTTCCAATTGTTTCTTTTTGCTCATTTGTTGTCAAAAAAAAGCAATATCCCATGGATAGCTGATTACAGAGACGAATGGAACAGCAGATATCCAAACAATGATTTTAAAATAAGATGGAGAGAAAGAATATATTTTCTATTTGAATCTCATTTAGAAAAAAAATGGACTCGTAATATTTCATTTGCCACAACACCGACCGAAAAATGGGCTGAGCAGATAGGCAATTATCTCGACAAGCCCTGTCATGTAGTTATGAATGGTTTTGATGCTGAAATGTGTACAGCCATAGAGGAAGCACAATCAATCAAGAAGAAAGAGGATGAACTTACTGTATTGCACTTAGGTTCTTTATATGAATGGCAACCCATCGAAATATTTATTAGAGCCGTAATAGAACTTATTAAAGAGAATTTTCAAATAAAGTGTATTTTTCCCGGAGTCCTTAACGAAGCCATAAATGAGAAGCGTATAAATGATGCAGCGGGGGAATTCAGCAAGCATTTTAAAATGATGCCCCGCATACCTCAAAAAGAGACTATTAAGTTAATGGCAGAAGCTGATGTGTTTTTAATGATAGGTTATCAGAAATTTAAAGGGTGGATGTCCTTAAAATTGCTTGAATATTTACCATGGCATAAACCCATTCTACTCTGCCCCGGCAACGATTATATAGAGAATGTTTTAAAAAAATATTCACTTTCCTGTGTATGTAACAACGAAAAAGAAGTTATTTCAGTTTTACGGGCTATAAAAAATAAAGGCAAAAATACTATTTCTTCAGATGACAAGGTATTTATTGATACATTTACAAGAGAAAATCAGGCAGCTCAACTATGTCAATTAATGGATAATTTACTAAATAAAAAAGCATGAATGAAGCCCGAATCTTATGTCTTCATAAAATATCCGACGTCAGGTATCCTTCTTGGCCTGCTATGCCATTAAGTACTTTCGAAAAACTCCTCAAATATGTTTCGCATCATTACAATGTGTGCTTGCCAGAAGAGTTGCACAATGAGACAAGAGGAAAAGGCAAATTATTACTCACCTTTGATGATGGGTACGAAGATTTTTATCTATATGCTTTACCACTACTCAAAAAATACAGTTTACCCGCTGTTCTTAATGTAGTAAGCGATTGTATAACAGGGGCGATTGAAATTTGGACTCAGCGACTAAATGACGCAATGGATGCTTATGCAAATTGCTCTACGCAACTTTCGGTTAATATAAACGGCATATCTTTTAATTATTCTGTAAATTTAAAAAATGCAGAAATGCTTGCTCTTGAGATATACAGAAAACTCCTCCCTTTAAGTGAACAAAGCAGATTAGAAATTTTAACCCATATTGAAAAAAACACCCCCTGTCCTATTAAAAAAACAAAGATGCTTAATGCCGAACAACTTATTGAAATATCAGGAAGAGACATCATTATTGGCAGCCACAGTAAATCGCATATAAATCTAAAAAACGAATCACTCTCCGATGAAGCTCTCACGAATGAAATTGCCAGTTCAAAAAACACTATGGAACGCCTTATTGCTAAAGAGGTTGATGTATTTACATTTCCAAATGGGATGTACAGTAAAAAATCTCTCAATATAGCTATTGAAAGTGGTTATAAATACATTTTACTCGTAAATGACAGAGTGGCTTGTTATGAAATAAATAATTCGCCACTCATACTCGACAGAATCATGTTATACTCATCAAAGCACTGGAAAAATTTAATTAAGCTGGAAAAATTACGTTTTTTAAATTGAAAAACAACAAAAAAAATAGGGAAGCTGTTTTGCTTTTGGGTGCAAACAATCAGGCAATGCTTGTAATGGCACGTCAAATGAGCAAGTTGGGTTATGCTGTTGATGTGGCTGATTGGCAAAACCTTCCGGTAAAGTATTCCAGATTTATTCGTAAGTATTATATCCTTTCCGATTTAACATTAAATGCAGATGCTTTTGTTAAAGACTTAGTCGAAATTATTAAAGGGGGGCAATACCTTTTTATGCAAGCGGTTAATGATGCTGCTCTCGAAGTATGTGTAAAATACAACTTACGCATTAATCCTCATGTGAAGCTACTTGCTGTACCTGATGAAGCAGCATATAATTATTCACATAATAAATATTCGTTAATTCAAAAATGTCAGGAATTGGGGATAAAAGTTCCCAAATATGTTTATATTGATTCTTCTGGTTTTTCTGATGAGTACATAAAAGACCTAAAATATCCTGTTATTGCAAAACCCATACATTCAAAACTTATAAAGAATAATAAACTATATCAGTATAATGTAAAAAAAATTCACACATCAGAAGAGCTCACCGACTTTTTGAGAGAGCATGTGTTGAATGTGCCGGTAATGATTCAGGAAGTTATTGGTGGGTTTGGAGCAGGATATAATGTGATTGCTAAAGACGGCATTATTAAAAGTGCATATCAGCACCAGCGGCTCACTGAACCTATTGAGGGGGGGGCCAGCAGCTACCGTAAAACAGTTCACATAAATGAGTATGGGCTTAAGTTAATTTCAGAGAAACTGCTTAAAGTCATTAATTGGTCAGGCCCTGCTATGATTGAATATAAAATTGAAAATGGGGTGCCTTATGTTATGGAGATTAATGGCAGGTTTTGGGGTTCGCTATCTTTGGGTATTAAAGCAGGTTTGAATTTTCCTGCAATGCTTATTGAACATTTTATTAAAAATAGGGGGTTACACTATATTGAATCTGGTAAAATAGTTTTTTCACGAAACATTAAGTTAGATTTTCGTTTTGCTCTTTCAAAAACACTTTATTACAAATCTCCATTTTATTTCTTCTCTTTTCTTTTTTCATTATTAAGAAGTTTCCGAAAAAATGAAATAATTGAGGACAGTATCTTTGTTGATTTCAAAATAGAGTGTATTACATTAGTGTATCTGGTTTATAAACTATGGAAAAAAACATCCGAAAAACTTTATTTGATGTTGCCTGTTAAAAGAAGTATTCCTATTATTAAAGAGGGGATGAATATTGCGTTTATTTGCTTCGGTAATATTTGTCGGAGTCCTTTTGCAGAAGCTTATGCCAAAAAACATTACGGTACTCATTTTAATTTTATTTCGTATGGTTTGAACAAGCAGGACAACCGCCTTGTTCCTCTCAATGCGCTTACTGCTGCCCGTTTTTATGATGTCAGTCTTGATGAGCACAAATCTCAATACGTCCCTCAAAATAAAATTGAAGAAATGGATATTATATTTGTGATGGATAAAAAAAATTATTTACAACTCAAACAAAACTTTCCGGAAATAAAAAATAAAGTTTTCTTTTTAGCCGGCACCAAAAATATTGATGACCCTTTTTCAAAAGATATCACCACATTTATCGATACGTATAAAGAAATTAAAGAACAAATTGATAGTTTATTTTTAAAAAAAATGCCTTAAAAACAGCCCAATGCTAATCAATCATAAAAGCTACATGGCTGAAATTATTTATTGCACCAAGCATATTGAAATTCCAATCTCTTCCAGTACATTTTTTAAAAGTTTCTAAAGCTAAAAACTCATCTTCATATTTCGAAAATTCATCAAAAATTACAATATCACCTTTTTTAATATAAGGATGAATTTGAAACAATACGAATAATGTTGAAGAATAAAGATCGGCATCTAAATGAAAAATTACACGTTTTTTATAATTGCACGATGGAAGTTCCTTAAAAATAGTATCCTGAAACCAACCTTTTACAAATTTAACTCTGGGGTCAGAAATTTTAGGTATTAATTGATGTGTATCAAAGTGTCCTTTTTTTAAAATTCCCCAATCTTCTGGCAAACCTTCAAAAGAGTCAAATCCTATAAACTCCGATTGAGGATTAATGTTTACTGCACTCCAATATTTTATCATATCTCCCTTTGCCACACCAAACTCAATATATGAAAGCGGTTCATGTTCTAAGGAAAATTCTTTAATTAGTCTTTCATGAAGCAAAAAACGATTTTTATAATCGGGGCAAGAGTTATAATAATCATTAATTAATCCACTTTTCCTGTTTTTACTAATAAAATTGAGGTAATCACCTAATATGATTTTTTTTTTAAAAAAACTATTTAAAATTATTAAAATTTTGAACAACCCAGTATTGATTAAAAATAGTTGTTTGGACATGGTTTTCTTATAACAGATTATGAATACAAATTTAGTTGATTTTTTTTTATTAGAATCATTTATTATTTGTTCTATTTTACTCATATAAATCAAAAATTGATAGTATTTTTGAAATATAAAAAATGAGATATTTTTAACTAATAAGTTATACGTTGCTTTTACAAACCATAAATAATTTAGTAAGCAGGTTTTTCTGGAATTCTAAGTATGAGCATCCATCGCTTATTAAAATCTTCCATAATATATCAAAGCCCTTCGAAGATTTAATACCCGATTTTGATGATGGGGAAATAAACAGAAGTTTTAAAAACGATAACAAAAAATGGTTTCATAATGAATATATTTACAAAATACAAGACATCCTGATTGAACCTACGAACAAGGTATGTATTAAAGGTTTCCGGACAATAATAAAAGAGACTCAAGCAAAAGGAGAAGACAAACCCTCTCTTTTAAAATATTTATATTATCGGTTTTCATTTAAAAGGGCATTAAAAATTGAAGAGGCCATATTTTTTGACGGAATAACAGGTCGTAATTACTTTCATTTTTTTTCGGATGTCATGAACACTTTTTGGCTTTCTGAAAATCATATTGAAAACAAATCGCTGCCATTAATTATTTCGAAAGAAACATATTCAACAACTTATTTTCAGTATTTATTAAAGAATACCTATTTAAAAGATATGAACTGGCTGGTACAAAATAATGAAGACTGGCTTAAAATAAAAGTGTTGTGGTATAATAAATCATTTCCTTATAAAAAAGACTACTGGTTTAAGACAATTAAGCTTTTAGGTTTGAAGCATGATGAGCTTAAAGAGCGTATTTTTATTAATCGTTCTAAAAAGTCGGGGCGCAGTATTAAAAACATTGAAGAATTATTTCCAATTTTAAAGACTTACCGCTTTAAAATTGTTGATACAGGAGAATTAACTTTTGAAGAGCAGTTTACAATATTTTCACAAGCAGAAATAGTAATCGGAATACATGGTGCAGGTAATACAAATATAATTTTTAGTGATTTATCAAAGGTAAAATTTATAGAAATTATGCCGGCAGACAGAATAACTTGTCATTACTATTGGTTATCTGAAACATTGGGCTTTAATTATACTGTTGTAAAGGGGCATAAATTAGATAGTGAATTATGTTTTGTACTTAACCCTCAAGTTCTTGAAACAGCTATTAAAAATAAAATTTAAAAATATGTGTGGTATAGCCGGATATTATTCTTTGAGTGGTAAGATTAGTGAACAGGATTTAAGAATAATGGCTCATAGAATTGGACATAGAGGTCCTGATGCAGAAGGATTTTATTCAAGTAACCCTATTGGTTTGGCTCATAAAAGATTAAGCATCATCGATTTATCAGAAGCTGCTAATCAACCCATGACATCAAGATGCGGAAGATATGTGATGATTTTTAACGGAGAAATTTATAATTACCTTGCTTTAAGGGAAGAGCTCTCCGAAAAACACCACATCCCCTTTAAAACCCAATCGGATACAGAGACGCTTCTTGAGGGCTTCACAGTATGGGGTACGGATATTTTTGCTAAAGTTTGCGGTATGTTTGCCTTGATAATTTACGATACTTTTGAAAAACGTTTAATCATTAGTCGCGACCGCTTAGGCATTAAGCCCCTTTTTTATTATCATAAAGAAAATGAATATGTATTTGCTTCTGAAATAAAATCAATTATTGCCCTTAATAAAGTAAAAGAACAGAATACACTGAACTATGAAGCTGTTAATAGTTATTTGCATTTAGGATATATCCCCCAGCCGCACACCATATATTCTCATATTTTCAAGTTTCCTTCGGGATACTGGGCAGAGATAAAAGACGGGCAAATACGTTTTGAAAACTACTGGCAGACCAGTGATATAATAAATTCGCATACTATTGATAATGAAAAAGAGGCAAAAGAAAAACTCCAAAATTTATTAAAATTTATAATAAAAGAGCATTTGATATGTGATGTCCCTTTTGGCTGTTTATTAAGCGGAGGTATTGATTCGAGTCTGGTAACTGCTCTGGCTAAAGAGGTCTCTGATAAACCACTGCATACTTTCTCCATTGGTTTTGAAGAAGCAAAATACAATGAGAGTATATATGCCAGGCAGGTAGCCACACATCTGGGTACCATTCACCATGAATTGTTTGTTACTGAAAGAAACGCCATAGAACTGATACCACATCTTATAGATATCTATGATGAGCCCTATGCCGACTCATCGGCAATACCCACTTATCTTGTTTCAAAACTCACAAAAGAGTATGTAACAATGGCTCTGTCGGGCGATGGTGGTGATGAATTATTTCTGGGATATGGCGCATACAGATGGGCAAAGCGATTGAACAACCCTTTAATTAAACTGGCAAGGCATCCAGTTTCATGTTTACTTTCGCAGATGGGCAATCGCTATAAGAGGGCGGCTACTGTTTTAAACTTTCCCGATAATAAAACTATTAAAAGTCATATATTTTCGCAAGAGCAGTATTTATTTAGTCGTGAAGAGATTAAATATCTCATAAAACCAGAACTTTATTCAGATTTTTCTATAGATGAGAATTTTCAGAATTCATCACGTCGACTTTCTGTTATTGAGCAACAGGCATTATTCGACATCAATTATTATCTAAAAGATGACCTCTTGGTTAAAGTTGACAGGGCTTCTATGCAGCATTCCCTTGAAGTAAGAGTGCCACTTCTTGACCACCGCCTGCTTGAATTTGCCTTGAATTTAAATCCAAAACTCAGGTTGAAAGGTAAAACAGGCAAGTATCTATTGAAACAACTTTTGTATGATTATGTTCCCAAAGAAATATTCAACAGACCTAAATGGGGCTTTTCGATACCGCTAGAAAAGTGGATGAAAAAAGAATTGAAACCTTATATTAGTGATTTGTTGTCTGAGAAAATTGTTCAAAAGCATAACATTGTTAATTATAACGAGCTTAAAAAATATATAAAGTTATTTGAAGATGAAAGGTATGCATACTTATATAACAGGATATGGGCATTAGCAGTTCTGCATGATTTTTTTGAAAAAAAATAATGAAAGTAAGAGAATTTCACATAATTTTGCAATCAATAAAGTTAGTTTTCAGTTGGCAATAAACTTAAGGCAAGATTCCAATCTGAAAGTTGCAGAGAAAAATTAAAATGCGGGAGTAGCTCAGTTGGTAGAGCATCAGCTTCCCAAGCTGAGGGTCGTGGGTTCGAGCCCCATTTTCCGCTCAAGGGTCCAGAGCTTTTACAAATAAAGCCCCTAAACATAATTTAAACTTGTACCTTTTTATTATTTTTGGACTGTTTCGGAGTGTTTTTTGACCGTTTTCTGAACGTTTTTGATATTTAATATATTGTTTTATACTGTCTTTGAAATTTTTCAGACAATTATAGGGCAGTTTCCAATATTTAGTATGCAGTTTTAATCCTTAATACATCTTATACCGACTTGCTATCAAGTTACTTAATATAATTCACTTCGTTCTTATATTAAGATTGATAGTCAGTCGGTATAAACCAAACCAGCTAACAATTTCAATTTCATTTTTCTTGTTAGCGGTTTGGTATTATGGAATATCCTTGACTTTTAGCAGTAGTTCCTAAGGGTACATTGGTACTGTTAAAATTAATTTCAAAAAACCATCCATTCCCGTTGTTGGGATTGTACGATGCAAGCCACCATGCACCAAGTCTTTCAATACTGGAAAAGATGCCTCCCGTTGCACCTCTGAACCCTCCAGGATGAGCATTCAAGAAGCTTTTATTTCTTTTGTCAGAATAATCGGTGTTACCTGGCACACCTTCATCAGTTGAAGCATACCAGTAGGATATACCGGCCATGGCTTCAGCAATTTTATTCCCTGTAGTGGTATTATCGTAATTATATCCGTTGGCAATAAGGTATTCTTCTAAAACAACATATTCAGCGTATGTGGGTACTGACCAGCCCGTAGGGCATAGCTTCATGGTTTCAACAGCGTACCAGTTGTAAAGGCCTCCCAGTATGTTCTTATATGCAGATTCATTATTATCGTACCAACAAAATGCAGCTCCAGCATTGTCCCAACCTGTAGATGCTTCTACTAAAGGTATTTGAACGCCGTCATTATATTTCGTTACACGCAGATTTTGTGTCATCCATTCCTGTGTCCCTAAAACAACAGTACTGTAAACATTACCGTCAATATCTGTTACAGAGCCTGTTTGTAACTGGGTGTTGTTATTATTGTTGTTATTGTTGTTATCTTCTTCTACTTCGCAAGAAATAAATGAAAAGAAAGTAACCCCAAATAAAAATGCATAAATGAATACTTGTTTTCTCATTTCTAATAGATTTTTTGTTTTTTGGTTATAAAAATCCCATAGTTCTTAACTACATAAGTGCCCTGTTTATAAATATTTTGGTTCTCAATTTTTTTAATAATGAGTTACATTATTGGACTTTCACCATTTTTAGTACTTTTGATGTGTAAAGTAAAACTTTAATTGATGAATTAGTGGTCATTATAAATAATTTCTTTTTTTTAAATATAGTTTAAACAAATATACAAATATCTATTGAAAACAACTAAACAAATAAAAATATTTTAATTTATTGATATGAATTGTTGTTTTACTGCCATCGATTTTGAAACCGCTAATCCTCAGGGTTGGAGCATCTGCCAGGTAGGTCTGGTGAGGTATATAAACGGTGTTATTGCCAAAGAAATAAACCTGTTGGTGCAACCTCCCGACAATTACTATTGGTCGAATTTTATAGCTATTCATGGCATTACCCCAGGACATACAGTAGCAGCACCTACTTTCGACAGGGTATGGCCAATCATTGAACCGTATATCAACAATCAGGTAGTGGTAGCCCACAATGGTCTCTCATTCGACTTCCCCGTATTAAAGAAAACCCTCGCTTATTACGGTATGGAGCCACCTGAGTATTTGAAAAAGGACACCTGCCGTATTTACAAAAAGAACCTGGCAATGCTTTGCGATATACACAATATCCCTCTCAATCACCACGATGCCCTGAGCGATGCCCGCGCTTGCGGGGAATTGTATTTAAGATATTTGGTGGGAAGTGAGTAAATAGTGGCTTATAATACGCTCAAGCACTGGACATTGACCTTGCCCTGTACCAATACCAAAGTGAATAGTAAATAGTTTTTTTAAAGTGCTTTACATAAAATATTAAATTTGTCATTAATCCATAAATTCAATAAAATACCAAAAATATTAATAGAAAGATGATAAATCGTGTACTTCTTATTGATGCGGATATTATTAAAGATGAGAATAATAAAAATTCCCAAGTCATAGGTCATCATCCAATAGGCTTGATGTATCTTGT
>CAZVOS010000014.1:0-13034 GCA_964628845.1 uncultured Bacteroidales bacterium
AACAAACAAAACAGTTGAAGATATTTTAGAAATGATTAATACTTTATTTGAATAAATTTGTAATTTTAACCTCATTTTAATTTAATAGTATATGAAACGTTTTCTTATAAATATATTGTTTTTGATAGTCCTTTCAAATACAATGTTTTCGCAAGGTGTTAATATAAAATTAGCATATCCCCCTAAAGCTAATAATAACGAAGAATTTGAAATAAAAATAAACATTGCAAAGGGTGATATATCAGGATTTGCTCGCTTACAAATCGATTTTCCAGAGGGCTTTACCGTTAAATCAACACAGGTACAGGGCGCCACTTTTTCATATAAGGAAAATAAAGCCCGCTTTTTGTGGATGTCCCTTCCCTCCGAAAGCGAGCTGAATGTAAATTGCTTAGTTACTGTTGCTTCATCTGTTGGAGGAAGTCAGGAATTTGAAGGAACATTTTCTTACGTATTGGATAATGAAACTCAAAGAGAACCTATTTCTAAACAGAATATTATTATTGGGGATGGGGAAGCTATTGTTCAAAATGAAGTGGTTAAGGAAAAAGAAAATTTGATTGAAAAAACAGAAGAAACTGAAAATGTAGATAAAACGGCTGAAGAAGCAGAAAAACTCGAAGCCGAAAGAAAAGCAAGAGAATTGGCTATAGCCAAAGCTGAACAGGAGAAAAGAGAAAGAGATGAAAAAGAGAAACAGATTAAAGAAGAAACTGAACGTAAAGCCCGAGAAGAAGCTGAAATATTAGAAAAAGAACGTCTGGCACGCGAAGCCGAAGAAGCGCGTTTGGCAGAAACATTAAAAGAAGAGGAAAAAACAACAGATACCAATCAAGAAGCTGAGAAAATTGAACAAGAACGTAAAGCCAAAGAAGAAGCCGAAAGATTTGAACAAGAACGCAAGGCACGTGAAGAAGCTGAACAAATTGAAAAAGAACGCTTAGCACGCCTGGCTGAAGAAGCCCGTTTGGCAGAAACAGTAAAAGAAGAAGAAAAAACAACAGATACCAATCAAGAAGCTGAGAAAATTGAACAAGAAAGATTGGCTAAAGAACAAACTATAGCACGTCTTGAAGCTGAGAAAATAGAAAAAGAAAACGCACTGAAAGAAAAAGAACGCCTCGAAAGGGAAAGAATTGAAAGAGAAAATGCAAATAGAATTAAAGAAAACTACAGAACAACAACTTCTGGTGTTAATAAAGCTGCTGTTAGCAGTGAGTTAGATTACAGAGTTCAGGTAGGCGCTTCACGACAAATTGCCGAACCAGGTTACTACACTAAATTAAATAAAGCCATCCCCGAATTTGATGTGTTGCAGAATGATGGTGACGACGGATGGTATCGTTATACAATTGGCTCGTTTAAAGATGTTAATAGTGCTCAAAATCTCCTTTCTAAAGTTAAACAATTGGGGTACGATTGTTTCCTTGTCGCCTTTAAAGATGGGAAAAGAATGACAATAAATGATGCAAAAAAAATTACAACCCAGTAAAATGAAAAAAACTCTTTTTATTATTTGCTCTCTTTTTGTTTCAATAAATGCTTTTTCTCAAAGCGATATATTGTTCAGCCATTATATGTTTAATGAGTTAACTTTTAATCCTGCTGTAGCAGGAAGTTCACCCACACTTGATGCCTCATTGATGGCCCGTCAGCAATGGATAGGTTTCGACGAAGCCCCTTCTTCACAAGTCTTAAATGTGCATACATTTCTAAGAGAAATTGGGGGTGCTGGGCTCACAATAATTAATGATAAATTAGGATACGAAAATTCTCTTAATTTTAAACTATATTATGCCCATCACTTGCAGATATCACAAAGTATGTTGCTCTCCTTTGGTGCAGGTATCGGCTTTTTAAGTAAAACAATAGACGGAACAAAACTGATATACGAAGACGAAAACGACTTAAGCGCCTTTTATAATAAAGAATCTCGTATCAGACCCGATTTTAACTTTGGAGCAGAGATAAATACTTCAAAATTTACTCTCGGAATCTCATCAACCCATGTAGAACAATCTCTGGCTGGCTCAACTCTCTTTAAAGTGCCAAGGCATTTATATTCATACGCAAAATACCGCATCGAAGTTTCTGACAAAATTAACATTGTACCTACATTCTTAGTAAAAAGCAGTGTTTTTATTACTCAACTCGATTTAAGTGCAATTCTCTTTTACGATAACAAATTCTGGGCAGGAGCAGCCTACCGCCTCGATGAATCTTATGTCGGGATTATTGGTTTTAATATAACCAAAGACCTTAAGTTTAGCTATTCTTATGATTATAGTGCAGGACCTATGAAAAATTATAACGATGGTTCTCATGAGGTTATGATTTCTTATTCTGTAAGCATGGGACAAAAACCAATGATGTCAAAATCCCCCAGATATTTTAACTAAATTATCTGTAATATATCTTATTCAGTTTTTTTAACTTCTCAATAATTTCTTTATTAATGGCATCTTTTTTCATACGCCAACGCCAATAACCAGTTGGTCTTCCTGGTAAGTTCATCCTGTGTTCGGTATCAAGTCCTAATATGTCCTGCATTGGTGCTATGGCCATATTAGCAACCGATGCCCAAGCCAAACGTATCAACTCCCAGTGAACATTTTCTGGCTTGAAATTGAAGTAATCATGCATGGCTTTTTTATCCTCATCAGATGCACTTTTATACCACCCCACAGTAGTGTCATTATCATGCGTTCCTGTATAAACAACACAGTTTTGAGTAAATGTATGTGGCAAAAATTCACTCTCCTCTTTCGTGTCAAATGCAAATTGCAAAATCTTCATCCCAGGAAAACTAAACTTATTACGTAAATATTCTACGTCTTCTGTAATCACACCTAAATCTTCTGCAATAATAGGTATGATACCTAGTTTGTCAATAATGCAATCAAATAATTCAAGACCAGGAGCATGTATCCAGTTTCCATTTACTGCTGTTTGCTCACCAAATGGAACAGCCCAGAAAGCAGCTAAACCCCTGAAATGGTCAACCCGTAGAATATCAAACAATTTAAAATTAGCTTTAATGCGTTCTATCCACCACGAAAAATCAGTCGCTTTAAGAAAATCCCAATTATATAAAGGATTACCCCACAATTGACCCGTTACACTGAAATAATCAGGTGGTACACCAGCTACTGCAACAGGCGTTTTAGTATCATCAAAATAAAAAATCTCTGGCTTCGACCATGCATCCGCACTGTCGTATGCCACATATAACGGTATATCTCCCAATATCTTAATCTGGTTCTTATTTGCATACGCCTTTAAAGACATCCATTGTTCTGAAAAAAAATATTGAACTGTTTTATGAAATTGAACGGACTCAGTTAACAACTTAATATATGCTTTCAATTGCTTGGTGTCTCGCATTTTTATTGAATTTTCCCATTCATACCATGCTTTGTGTCCAAAATATTCTTTAAGAGATATAAAAAGTGCATAATCATTAAGCCAGAATTCATTCGCTTTACAAAACTTTTTAAACTTGTCTTTTCTTTCATCATCTGTGTGTTTGTGAAAATTTACAGATGCTTTTTTGAGTAATGGGAATTTGAAAATACCTACTTTTTGAGTATCAAATTCCGTTTCTTTAAAAGTAATGTCAACAGGAATATCTTCTTTGTTCAGTAATTTGCTTTTAATAAGTTCATCAATATCAATAAATAATGGATTTCCCGCAAAAGCCGAATAACATTGATAGGGTGAATCTCCATAGCCAGTGTGCCCTAAAGGAAGTATCTGCCATATTCTCTGACCCGATTCACTTAAAAAATCAACAAAATCATAGGACTCTTTACCAAAAGTGCCAATACCATATTTCCCAGGCAGTGAGCTGATATGCATCAATATGCCACTATATCTTTCTTTTTTTTTCATTTTTTATGAGTTAAGTTGTAATTCTTTTCTTTGTCATTAACAATGCCAACCATAACAGAGGCAATTAAAAAAGAGAACCCTCCAAGTAAGATGGCATAAATGGCATGATTGTTAAAAAATGTTTTAATTATAAACCCCCATATTCCAGCCGCTATTATTTGAGGTATCACTATAAAAAAATTAAAAACACCCATATAGAAACCCATTTTACTCTGTGGTAAGGCGCCTGTGAGAATAGCATATGGCATGGATAATATACCAGCCCATGCAAATCCAACACCTAACATTGAAAAAATAAGCATCTCGGGTGTTCTAAAAAAATAAATACTTATCAAACCCATACCGCCAAATAATAAAGATATGCTATGTGTAAGCTTCCTACTTGTTATTTTTGCTAAAGGAGAAAGCATAAAAGCCACTATAGCTGCAAATCCATTATAAACTGCAAAAAGAACCCCTACCCAATTAGCTCCATCATTGTATAGCGCAGAAGATGTATCTGTCGTATGATAAATATATGAGGTAATGGCAGGAGTCATATAAATCCACATCGAAAATAAAGCAAACCACGAAAAAAATTGCACTACAGCTAATTGTAACATTGTACGTGGCATAAAAATAATGTCGTTAAATATCTCTTTTATGGGTTGAGATTTTTGATTCGCATTTTCATGGCTCTTTTCTGCAAAGCTTTTAAGCACTTCTGGGGGGTATTCCTTTGTGCGAAATACTGTCCATGTTACAGCACCCAAGAAAGCAAAAGCACCAATGTAAAAAGAATATTGTACCGAATCAGGTATCTTACCCTCAGGAGCCGTATTAGAAATGCCTATCACATGGGTAAGTAAATACGGGAGAATAGATGCAATTACAGCACCTGTACCAATAAAGAAACTTTGCATGGCAAATCCTTTTGTGCGTTGCTCAGCAGAGAGCATATCACCAACCAATGCCCTGAATGGCTCCATCGAAATATTTATTGAAGCATCAAGAAGCCACAACATACCTGCTGCCATCCAGAGTGTTCCTGAATTAGGCATAATTATCAGACCTGTTGATGCACATACAGCTCCTATTAAAAAATATAAACGCCTCCTTCCCAAAAAACACCAGGTACGGTCACTTAAATATCCTATAATTGGTTGTACAACTAAGCCCGTAACAGGTGCTGCTAACCATAATATAGGTATGCTAGAGGCATCTGCTCCAAGCGTTTCAAATATACGACTAACATTGGCATTTTGTAAAGCAAAACCAAACTGAATACCCAAAAACCCAAAACTCATATTCCAAATCTGCCAAAAACTCAAACGGGGCTTGCTCTGCATATAAGCTTAATAAATGATAAGTTTTGATACAGCTATTTTGTCATCAGCCCTGAAAATACAAAAATAAGTTCCACTACTTACTTTCTGTCCCGTATTATCCTTTACATTCCATATCAGTGAATGATTTCCAGATGACATTTTTTTGTTTAAAAAGTCAGTGATATGCCTTCCATAAATATCTAGTATCTCTATTCTGACGACATCTGTTTTATGTAAGTAGAAATCAATATGTACTTCATTATTAGCTGGATTAGGATAAGTAGTCAATATTAAATTTTCATCAGAAAACATAGTTTCAGCACTGCCAATATTACAACAGGCATCAATTTCCGGGTCAGGAAGCTGAATGTTAGTAAATATCTTAAATTCTCCGGGAGACATTGTAATGGCAGTTTGCGTATTGCTTACATTATAGGTAGTTCCTTCCAAATAATTATACCAAGTACCTGTATGCTGAAAATCAGGTACCATTGAAATGGTATTTACACTAAAATTTCCTAATACCAATACATTCATATTGTTATGACTAACCCATATTCTTTTACCCAAGCCCGATGCATCAATATTGTAATGAGGTGTTCTGAATATTTCGGAATGTTCTGTTCTTAATCTTATAATTGCACTATACTTACAAAACAGACAACGGCGGTCGGGGTCATCGTAATAATCCCATCTTACGGGCTTTTTAACTGTACGTGAGATATCTGTGCCTGTTGGCCAGAAAATAGAATAATCGTAACCCAATTCTCCAAATTGCCACATCATTTTTGGGCCTGGTACCATATATAAAAAAGCTGCCGCCATGGCTTTACGTTTAAGAGCTGTTTTAAGCTGTCGTATATTATAGGTGCCTGCAAAATTACCATAATTAAGCATTTCATACATAAGTCGCTCCTCATCATGACTTTCAAAGAAACCAACTGCATGTGCATCATTCCACCCTTTTTGCTGATACGATACATTCCATGAAAAATCAGAATATGCTGCTGGCCATCCCAAAAGAGCTTCCTTGTAAGGCCCATGTCCTATGCTCCACAACATAAAACCAAAATTTGCCAGCTCAGTTTCTTCATCATTATTGGCAAAATGTTCTAATATCATATACTTGTTAGGATGTGTATTCCATAACCTTTGTGCATAGCCCTTTAAAAGATTAATTCTACCCCAATCGTACTGACTCCAGGCACCCACATCACCAAATGTGTTGTTTTGTGTTATACCTTTCGATAAATCAATACGATATCCATCAATTTTATATTCGTCAATCCAATACTTGAACACTTTATCAAAATACGCTTGTGTATAATTCGATTCGTGGTTAAAGTCGTATCCCACACTAAAAGGATGACGAGGGTCAACATTAAACCATGGATTATTTCCTGTCGGCTTTTTGTCTTCATCGTTCCAATATAATTTAACGTATGGAAATTGCCCAAATGCATGATTGGGAGCTATGTCAAGTATAATAGCAATACCTTTGCCATGAGCCGAATCAATGAGTGCTTTTAATAAGTCTGATGGCCCATAGTATTTATCAACAGCCATATAAAATGCAGGTGCATAACCCCAACTGTCGTTCCCATCAAATTCCATTACTGGCATAAGTTCTATAACATTAATGCCCAATTCCTTTAAATAATCCAATTTGTCAATAATGGCTTTAAAATCATGCCGCATAGAGAAATCTCTTACAAGCAATTCATAAATAATAAGGTCTTCTTTTTGAGGTTGCTGATAATTTGTATTTACCCAATTATAGGGTGTTTTTGCTGTTTGAAATACCGATACCATTTCTGATGTTTTCCCTAAAGGATAGGATATTAAATTGGGATAGATAACAGCATTTATACCAGGGTCATTAAATTCATCTAAAACTTTCTCCGAATAGGGATCCCCTATATTAATTCTTGCATCAACACAATATTGAAAACGGTACTCCTGCTGTGGCGTGAGTCCTGAAATCTCTAACCAATATTGTTCACCGTTTACAGACTTTTTCATATAATAATCGGGCTCCAATTCCCAGTTCGTAAAATCGCCCCTTACATAAACAAAATTCTTCTGAGGTGCTAATAAACATAGTATAACAGTTGAATCATTCATGTAATTAATACCATTTTCAATTCCTGATGGTGGGTCTTGTATGCTTGGAGATGGCTGTACTATATAATAGGTAGAATCAGTATCGGTTCCCATACCCGATTGTGCAGAGAATTTTATCCAGTATTTACCTGTTTGTATGGCATTCACCTGGGTATCAAGTTTTATCGCATTATCCTGTATAATGAGCGAATCATTATGATATATAAAAATCAAAGCTGTATCTGTTGAAGTAACTTCAATTGGTATTTGTGTCCCTGTTGATACTATTAAAGGTAAATCTAAAGGCGATGTTAATCTGGCATCAAATCCTGGTTTGTATAGAGGTATGAATATATCAGAACCATCAATATCTCTGCCTACAATACTGCCATCAGCATTTCTAAAAACAAACCCAAGGTTTATTGCTGTAACATTATTGGGTATATCATAAAAGCTATCAATACGGAAAGTAACAGTGAAAAGATTATTACCCAGTGATTCCATCAATACTGTTGAATCTGCAGTGCCCCAAATGGCAGGTCGGTATTTCCAATCGTATAAAGAAACACTTCTGTTAGTGACTACACCAGTATGCATATATACAGGATTAATCCCTGCCAATGCACCATTTCCTTCTGCCGCATTAAAAATAATTGTAATAGAATCTGTTACTCTTGGGTACTCAGGAGTATAGGTAACAACCTGTGACTTAAGAGAAAATGACTTAAATACTACGACACACAGTAAAAAGATGACTGTTCTTCTAAACTTCATTTTTATTTATGTATTTATTGGGCTATTATTAGCTTTTGAGTAGTTGAATTATTATTGTTACTGATAGTAATATAATAAATACCAGAACAGAGGTTTAATTCATTTACATTGGTTTTAAAAACATGCTTACCATTAGGAATTTCTTTATCTATTAAAGTAGTTAATACCCTCCCTAAATTGTCGCTTATATATATTGTTGTGTAAGCACTTTTCTTTATGTAAAATTCAATATGAATATTGTCTTTTACTGGATTTGGAGCAATATTAAAGAAATTTATCTTATCAACATCTGCAATACCTATTATATTCCGTTCAATTGTTACTGGTGAATTAGGCCAGGGTAAAAGGTCAAAACTTTGAATAACTTGAGGGTTAGTTGTATTGAGGTCTGTTACAAATATGTCGTTACACATATTGTCTCTCCCTGTTATAGTGCCATCAAAATTTCTAAATACCAATCCCATGGTATAGGGTGTTGCACCCTGTGGCATTGGTGTAGACTGAACAGTTTGTGTTTCATTCCATTCGGTACTAACCCAAGGGCCACTGAAATAATCTTCCAGAATAATTGTTTTGGTAAATATACCATTCCCTTCACTTACCATCTCGCCTACACCATCATCTTGTGGATTATTCCCCCAATTGCCAACCACATGCTCCCATACCAAAGAATGCAAAGGTATAATTTGAGTCTTGCAATAAATATCTCCTGTTGTACATAAACCCGAATGCATATAAACTTTACTTAATGTTGATGGGCCTCCTGCACAATCTGCCCCTAAACTGCAATCAATATTTACAAACTTTTTAGTGTCTAATGTTACTTTAACCTGTATTTGTGAATAAATGTGAGCTGTAATAAGCATCAACATAATAAGGGTAAAAAATTTTTTCATAATTATTTTTTTAAGGTTTGTTTTTAAATATTCTTGATAATTATTTTTGGTTTAACAAAAATAATAAATTATTATAAATTTTCAACTTAAAACTGTGATAAATTCTAATTTTAAAACAGTTTTTTTATTTTACGAGTATAATATTTATAGTATTTTAAAAATTTTGCTTAGGTTTGTTTTTAATTATAATAAATCATGCAAGAACGTCATATAAATCACGAACAATATATTGCAGAACAATCTCTTACTACAAAAAAATACGTTATTCCTTATATCGAACAATCCTTTAAAATCAATACAGATACTTGTGTGGCTGAAATTGGTTGTGGCGAAGGAGGTAATTTAAAACCTTTTGTTGACATAGGTTGTAAAGTTATTGGAATAGATATTTCAAAAGGTAAAATTGAAAAAGCACATGAGTTTTTTGAATCACATCATTTAAAAAATAATGTCATCTTAATAGAAAGTGATATTTATAATATTAATGCAGATGTTTTTAAAAATGTCGATTTAATAATCATGCGCGATACCTTAGAGCATATTCCTAACCAGGCCATCTTCTTCAAACATCTATACAATATAATAAATATTGGAACGAAAATTTTTATTGCATTCCCTCCCTGGCGTATGCCCTTCGCCGGACATCAGCAGGTGTGTATGAGCAGATTTCTTAGCAAATTACCCTATTTTCACCTATTGCCCCATTCAATCTATAAAGCAATACTCAAAATGTTCGGCGAACCACCTGATTACATTAACTCATTGCTCGATGTGAAAAAAACAAAGCTTTCTATCAATAAGTTCAACTATCTTGTTAAACAAAATAACTTTAAATTTAATAAAAAGGATTTCTTCTTTATTAACCCAAATTATGAAATAAAATTCAAATTAAAACCCAAGAAAATTCTTGCTTGCTTTAATATTTCATGGATTAGAGATTTTTATACAACTACAGTTTATGCTTTGATTGAAAAATAGTAATAAATTAATTTATATTATTCTTAAATATAAATATTAATTTTGCTTAATTATTAACAAATAAAAAAATCATGAAAAACTTTAAGTCTATCTTTATTTTTGCATTTTTTGCAATGTTCTTCTTTAATGCTTGTGGCCCTACTAAACAAGATGCTATTGATTATAATGATAAAATTATTAGAGAACAGAAAAAAATTGTTCAGGCCGAAAGCGATTTAGTTAAAGCCATTAAAAATACATCAATTAAAGTTAATACCCTTGAGGGTTTAAGAGATGAACTGTCAGCTCAGATTGATGAGTCGAAAAAAGTCTTTGAAAGTTTAGATAAAATTGGTGGAAGCACCGATTTTAAAGATGCCTCTTTACAATTTGCAGATGCCTATAAAGAAGTTGTTGATGGTGAATATGCCGAATGGTTGAGCACATTAGACATACCCGACTCTCTTGTTACAGATGCAATTATTGACAGAGAAGAAGAACTCGTCTTCCTTATTAATAATAAATTAGATAAAGCCAATAATGAATTCGTAGGTGCTCAGAAAGATTTTGCTGCAAAATTTAAAATTATACTGGCTGATTATTAAACCTGTCAAATTTTATAAATAGGACAAAAGTCCTGATAAAGTCTCATTTATTATAACAAGGAACGCCTGCCTAAATACTTTTCATATCTAATCAGGACGTAAATCTGGTATATAATTATTTATTTTATGAATTATTCAGCTAAAATTTTTTTCTTACCATTATATACAAGATAATGAAAATAACATTTATTTCTATTTATTCAAGTATTAAATCTACAAGTCTAAGAACCCTTTCAGCTATATTAAAATCAAAAGGATATGACGTGCAGTTGATTTTTATGAAAAGAAGGTCAACCGAAAAATATAAAGAAAATGAAATACTCGAATTAATTGAGCTCATTAAGGGAACTCAGCTCGTTGGCTTGTCTGTTATGACAAATTATTTTGATAATGCCGTTCAATTAACTAAATCAATTAAAGAAAGTCTTTCTGTACCTGTTATCTGGGGAGGAATACATGCTACTGTAAGACCTGAAGAAAGTCTTGAATATGCAGATATTGTAAGTATAGGTTATGCCGACGAAAGCATTCTTGAACTAGCTGATAAAATAAGAAATGGTATTAACTATACTGATGTAGCAGGAATGTGGTTTAATTTAAATGGGAAAATTATAAAAAACAAATTACGTCCTTACCCTAATAATTTAGACGACATCCCTTTTCAGGATTATGATTATAAATCACATCACATTCTGACAGAAAAAGGCATTTTGACTTTAACAGAAGAATTTATGGATTGTCTACTCAATGGAGAATACATGACTCAACCCACACGTGGTTGCCCTTTTGCTTGCACATACTGTTGCAATAATGCCTATATTAAAATATTTCCCGAAGAAAAACCCCATTTTAAAAAAAGAAGTATTGATAATGTTATTGTAGAACTAAAATGGGTGAAAAAAAACCTCCCTTTTGTTCGTTATATTAATTTTAATGATGATGCCTTCTTATTCTATACCGAAAAAGAAATTGAGTATTTCGCCCATCGTTTTAAAAATGAAGTTGATATACCATTATCAATAGGTGGCACCACACCTACTAGTCTGACATATAATAAAATTAAATTATTGGTCGAAGGTGGCCTAACTGGTATAAGACCAGGTATCCAAACTGAAAGTGAAATCATAAAAAAACTGTATAAAAGAAATTATTCAAGAGACAAAACCCTACAGATGGTTAATTTAATTCATCAATTTAAAACTCAGATACCTTTACCCCGTTATGATATCATCGTAAATAATCCCTGGGAAAAAGATGAAGACCTTATTGAAACATTGATGTTCTTAGCCAAGGTACCTGTTCCTTTCGAACTAAACATGTTTTCGCTGAACTTTTACCCCGGCACCGAACTCTATGAAAAAGCAAAACAAGATGGTTTGATAAAAGATGATTTAAATGATGTTTACAGAGTCAGTTATAATGTTAAAGCAGATGGTTTAAGTGGTGGTTTAATCAATGAATCATATTTTAATAACTTATTTTATCTTGTTTATGTATATGCCTTAAATGGCATTAAAATATCTGAAAAACAAATGAAAACACTTACAGATATTAAGAATAATAAATTTAAAGCTAAAGGACTCTATTTTTTTATGAAACTTAAAGCACGATACTTGCTTACTAAAAGATATATAAAAGATTCTGCTGATAAAACAACAAGATATAAAACCGAATTAATTCAACTTTTAAAACCCGATAACCTCGATTAAAGTTTAATGATTTTCAGCTACTATTTTAGCATGTAAAAATTCTCGGTTCATTTTGGCAATGGCAGATACTGAAATACCTTTAGGACATTCAGCTTCGCATGCGTAAGTATTTGAACAGCTCCCAAACCCAAGCTCATCCATTTTGGCTATCATGTTCTTCACCCTGTCAGCAGCTTCTATTTGCCCTTGAGGTAATAAGGCAAACTGGGTTACTTTGGCTGCTACAAAAAGCATGGCTGATGAGTTCTTACAAGCTGCTACACAAGCACCACAACCAATACAGGCAGCCATGTCGAATGCCTTGTCAGAATGGTGCTTACATACAGGAATACTGTTTGCCTCAGGTGCAGAACCCGTATCTGCCGAAATAAATCCACCTGCAATCAATATCTTGTCAAATGCACTCCTGTCAACAATCAAATCTTTAATCACTGGAAATACCTTCGATCTGAATGGTTCAATGGTTATGGTTTCCCCATCTTTAAAATAACGCATTCGCAATTCACATGTAGTGGTTCTTTCTCCAGGTCCATGTGGTTGCCCATTGATAAATAAACTGCAACAACCACATATACCTTCTCTGCAATCATGCTCAAACGCTATTGGATCGTTACCATCCAAAATCAATTTCTGATTTAAGGCATCCATCATTTCCAGAAAAGCCATCTCAGGTGATACGTCTTCTAATGTGTATTTCTCAAACTTACCTTTTGTTTGTGCATTTTTCTGACGCCAGATTTTTAATTTTATATTCATTGTGTTTATTTTTTTTTCTTAATTATTTTTTATTAC
>CAZVOS010000015.1:0-12864 GCA_964628845.1 uncultured Bacteroidales bacterium
AAATAAAAAGATAATTTTAATAATACTCTTAGTCCCTCTGATACTAATATCCATATATGTATCACGCATAAATTTTGCCCAAAATATATCACTTACTTTTAAAGGTATAACAACTAGTGAATTTAATACCATTTGTTTTTATGCCCAATCGCCATTTAACAGAAAATTATATTTCAATAAAACAGACAATATCAAAAATTTTAGTTCTTTAGGAAACAAAGCATACATAAATAAAATATATTTATTCTTGCCCGATTCTGTTTTAAATAATATTGTCTCAATCGAGTTAACAGTTGGGAGTAGTAATTTTAATATAAGCCATGATAATTTTAATGCGTTTTTTACGAAATCTGAAAAACAAAATCACTTATATAAATTAAATAGTGAAATCAGTAATACCTCTTTTATTGATATTTTTTTAGCTGTTTTCTCATGGGAAAGAAATATTAAAAAATTTTTATTATTGTTTTTAATATTATTGTCTTTAGCCCTATTAACATTTTTAATTTCAAAAAAAAAGAACTTTAAAACCTTCAGTTCTTTTTTAAAAAAAAACCTTCACAATTTAATTTGCCGAATAAAAAAAATCTTATTAAAGTCTATCATTTTTAATATATTTCTTTTCTTAAATATCTTTCTTTTTATAGTCTTTTGTCTGGTCATTCATTACAATATATATTGTAATTTTTCTGCTTATGTATTTTTATTGTTTTTATATACTCTTTTTTACTTGTTTACCTTCTTTTTTAAGAATTTTTTATCTGAAAATTGCCTTACAAATATCCGTCTATTCCTAACAAGCTTCTTTTTTGTGCTAATTACAACAGAATTTATGCTGCGTTTTTTCGACATTAATGCATCTTATCTCGAACGAAATACACTTTGTTACGAAAGGGTATTCAATTCATATAAAAACTCAAGGTTTTACACCCGTGAACCGCTGATGGATGTCGATTACACAACAACAGAGTTCTCTTATCACAGGAAAGTTTATGCCGATGGTTTTACACAGCCCATCTTAAAAAAAGAAAAAAAGAATAATGAATTCAGAATTCTTGCTCTTGGAGACTCATTTACCGAAGGGGTTGGTGTTTGCAGCGATTCGGCATGGATAAACCTCCTAAATAAAAAATTATCATCTTATTATCCTGACAAATTTATAAATACTTTTAATGCAGGAGTTGTAAGCAGCGACCCCGTTTTTCAATATGTTTTACTTACTGAAAAATTCAAGACTTATAATTTTGATATGGTTATTGTTGCTACTAATGAATCGGATATGACTGATATTGTTATCAGAGGTGGATTCGAACGCTTTCAGGAGGATGGCAGTGTTTTATATAAAGACCTGCCTTCTTGGGAATGGCTTTATGGTCTTAGTTATGTATTCCGCCTGATTGTTATTAACGGTCTTGATTATAACCACATTTTACTTAAAAATGAAGAATTTAATAACAGAAGAATAGAAGCCATAAAAACAATTTACGAAGCAGAAGAAAGAATCTACAAGTATTCAAAAGAAAATAATCAAGAACTTATCATTGTATTTCACCCATCTCAATCTGAGGTCTGTTTCCCCCATTTCTACATGTTCTCTTATATGATAGATAAACTAAAAAATGAATACCCCGATATACATATTATTGATCTTCATTATCACTATGTCAATAATTTAAAAATGAACTTACATAACATCAGTCAGTATTACTGGAAAATAGACGGACATCATAATGGAAATGGTTACAATGCCTTTGCTGAATGCGTTTTTAATTATATTAAAGACAATGGACTTATTAAATAAGTTAGAAGTTAATATTTATCTTAATATTGTAACAGTGCCATTAACTGGCTCCATAATACTTTCAGGAAGTGTAAAAATAAAATAATAAGTACCATCGGCTGCATTTTCACCATCCCAATCATTTTGGTAACTGCTGCTTTCAAATATTTTATTACCCCATCTGTTAAACACTATCAATTGGCATCCGGGAACTAATTCAATACCTTTAATTTGAAATTTATCATTAATACCATCATCATTAGGAGTAAAAACATTGGGGATTTCAATTTGTATAATAAGAATTTGTTTCGATATCGAATCCTGACAGCCGTTTGTAGTTTCAACAAGTAATGTAACAGTAAAGTAACCAGTATTGGTAAAAGAATGTACTATACTGGGTAGATTGCCACTCTCAATACTTCCGTCTCCAAAATTCCACTCCCATAAATTAATATTACCTACAGATGATGATGTAAAAGTAATTGGTAGGCCGGCAGTGCCTACAGTAGGGGTAAAAGAAAAATCAGCAGTAGGCAGGGGATATACATTGATACCTTTGGTATTGCTGTTAACGCAACCATTGGCATCGGTAACAGTAAGGGATACAGTGTAATTGCCATGGCTGTTATATACATGAATTGGATTTTGGGAATTACTTTCGGGTGTGCCATCACCAAACGACCAAGCATATTGGGCAGGTGGATTGTTAATGGTATCGCTGAAGTTTACTGTGAGTGGCTTGCAACCATCTGTCTCATCTGATACTATATTAACTACAGGAAGCTGTAACACATCAACAGTCTGAAACGATTGTGTAGAAGGACAACCAAGGTCAGTTACAATAAGAGAAAGACTAAAACTCCCATCTGCACCATAACTTACCTGATAAGGGCCAGCTCCTGTGCCGCTCACAACAGTACCTCCTGCAAAATCCCAGTTATAAACAGCATTTGCAGAGGCAGTACCTGTAAAAGTAATTGTAGTAGTATCAAATAAACAAATGGGAGATAAAGCGGTAAATGTACTCGTAGGGGTTGGCTTTACAAATACAGCCATATTGGTAGGTGGCGATGTACAGCCATTTTCCGATACAACAAGACTCACATTAACAAGACCTGTCCCTCCCCATGATACATTATGAGGGCCTTGCCCTGTATTAACATTGGGTGTGCCTCCATCCACATCCCAAGTATAAGTTGCTGCGGTTGATGCCGTTCCTGTGTAAGTTAAAGTGGTCGCTTCGTTTATGCATACACTGTCTAATGAAACTGTAAAATTTGATGTGGGTACAGGATAAATGACCACCGTCGTTGAAACTGCATTACTTGTATCAATACCTAAAATAACCTGTAAAAAATAATCACCTGCCATAGCTAAAGTAACATTGGGGATTACAGGATTTTGCTGTGTGGATGTAAAACCATTAGGGCCAGTCCAGTAATAAGTACAGCCCGTAGGGCCTTGCTGGGCTGTAAGATTTAAGGTTTCTCCTTCACATAAAGGACCATTATTATCAACAGGGGGTGCCAGAATGCCGCAATTTGTTGTACCATGACCAGGTGTACTTGTATTGGTTTGATTAAAATTAATATTACATGGATTATTAGAATAATTACATATAAGCAAAATATAAATTTCGCCTGTTAGAGCATTATTAATATGTACTGTTTCATTCCATGAGGTTGAGTAACTGCAATCAACAAGATTTCCCGAAGGATAAAAGGTCGGATTGCTTGTGTTGTTCGGACAAGAGGTACCACAGGCAGCAGTTAACTGTGCCACGCATGGACTTGTTTGGTCGGTAAAAGGCCCCCAGATAGCAAAGTCAATATCAACCTGAGGTGTACTGCTCATATATATTACTATAGGGCCTGAATTTAAAACTTCCATATAATACCAGGCGGGATTGGGTTGTGTGTATAAACAACCATAATTAGCACCTGCTTGGGCAGTGCCTGCATTTACACCTGCTGGGAAATTATAAACAGTGTCTGTACAAAAGGGAAATGAACTTTCGCAGAGATTATTTTGTCCATTAAGATTAAAAGAACTTATGGTAATACCTATTAATATAAGTATTGTTAGAAAGGTTTTTTTCATGAAAATATTATCTTAATATAGTAACTGTACCGTTTGTTGTTTCAAATAAATCGTCTTTAAAGGTAAGTATAAAATAATAAACACCATCTGCTGCATTTTCACCATCCCAATCATTTTTATAATCGGTACTTTCGAAAATTTTATTGCCCCAGCGGTTAAAAACGATAAGATGAGTGCCTGTCATCTGGTCAATACCATCTATAACAAAAAAGTCGTTTCTGCCATCACCGTTTGGAGTAAATACATTAGGTATGGTTATTTTTAATACAAGGAATGTTTTTGTAATGGTATCTTTACAACCAAACTGGCTTTCTACAATGTGTGTTATGGTATAGGTGCCCATATTCGTAAAAGCATGTTGTGTGGTAGGTACTTGAAAGTTTTCAGTTGTGCCGTCACCAAAATCCCAATACCAGGTTCCTGGAGTTGTTGTATAGGTCGAATTAAAGGTTACAGGGAAATTTGGTGCCCCAACATCAGGGTTCGTTGTAAAATCAGCAACGGGTTGGGGATGTACTGTAATCATGTTATTATTGGTAAGTGTATTTATACAGCCATTGTTATCAGTAACCGTTAATGTTACAGAATAACTGCCACTTTGATTGTATGTATGAGTGGGATTACTGATAGTATCTACACCATTGTCGCCAAATTGCCAGAAATAAGCAGTTGTAGATGGTGTTGTGTTATTAAAGTTTACTGTTAATGGGGTGCACCCACTTGTAGGGGAAGCTGTAAATGAGACTGTTGGCAGATTAAAGATTGTTACATTTTGTGTGCTTAAAGCAGAAACACAACCATTGGTATCGGTTATAGATACTGAATAACTTCCTGCATTTGATTGTGTGGCATTCTGGATAACAGGGTTTTGTTGTGTGGAAGTATATCCGTTAGGGCCAATCCAGTTATATGAAGCGTTTGCAATAGTTTCTGCATTAAGGTGCAAATCATCACCCAGGCATGTGGGGTCATAGGTAATATTGGGTGCTGTAGGATTGGGATTTACAATCACTTGTACGCTATAGGGTTGACTGAGGCAACCGTTTTCCATGATTCCGAGTGTGATATTTTTAGTGCCAGGTGTATCCCAAAATACCTGATGAGGACCTTGTGTTGAACCAGTTGGAGGCGTACCGCTATCAAAACCCCATGAATAAGTGGCATTGGCTGTTACACTACCTGTGTAAGTGATGGTAGAAGGATTTCCTACACATACAGGAGAAGATGCAGTAAATGTTGAAGTTGGAATAGGATGCACAATCACATTTACAGAATTTTGTACAGTGTCAACACCATCCGATAGAAATACGGTATAAGTTGTTGTAGAGGTTGGGAAAACTGCGGGAGGTGTATAACCTGTAGGGCCATGTGCCCACCATACATTTATTACAGGTGGAGGAACTAAAATGGATACGTTATCAAGTCCCCAGTGGTCATAAACCTCTGATGTAGAGGCCGTTTGTGCCCAGCGAAAACGTGTAGAAGGCGTCCATGCAGCACCCGGTATAGGAACTGTTCTGGTTGTCCATACTGTAAAAGGGGTTTGACCAGTTGCACCAGGAGTACTTGCTGTAGGTATATAATTGAGTATGGCACCATTGGGCGCATAGTATTCTATGGTATTCCATGTACTGCCTTGGTTAATGGAGTATTGTATGGCCATTCCTTCGTCATATTCATCAGGGCCTTCGCATGGTGAATTAGCAGCTTGTACTGAATACCTCATTTCAAATTGTATAGTTCCTCCCTGAGAAATATCAAAATCTATAGTCGTCAGATTACGGGGGGCCGCTGAAGTTGAACCCATCCAGAAATAAATAGTACCATCAGGCGAGTGCGGTGCACAAGGGTTGGTAAACATGGCTTGATTAGTGGCTATCCATCCTGTACCTGGAGTACCATCGTTAAAATCATTGTTTAAAACATAATTATCACAATTGCCTGTTGCTGTAAGGGTTACTGAATCACCCAGACAAACTTCTACTGTATTGGTACCGCCATTGGCATAAGCAGTTACAGTGCAACTCTGTGAATATGTTTGTGCATATATAAGTAATATGCTAGCTAAAACAAAAAATATATTTTTATACATACTCTAATTTTTTTAATATGGAGATACTTCTAATATATCAAGATTAAATTTTTCGAGATACACATTGGATTTTAAATCCAGAAATTTTGAAAATATTTTAAGTTTGGAAGGAGCATATATATCACATTCTCCTACAATAGTTTCACCGGCTGGTATTTCCAGTTCAAATTTATATTCATCACTCCCGCACGATGTGCATTTGCCTTCGTACCAGGCCTCACGCTGCCATTTTATCTTAAGCGGAACTTGTGTGGTGTTTACAAATTTTAAAATGACCATCTCTTTATATACACCTTCGCTGGGTATATTGCAATCGGTATATTTATAATAAATCTGAACACCATTTGCCTCTTTGTGCAGAAGCCATTCCTTCGAATTTTGGGCACTTAAACTAAAACTTATAAAAAATAATGAAAAAAGGATTAAATGAAAAATTCTTTTTGTATTCATAACGTTTTTTTTAAAATATAATACAAATATATGCTTTTTTTAAAAATGTTTATATTAAAAAAGTTTTTTTTTTAATCTATTCTCAAAAAAAGTTATTTATTGACGATTTTATTTAAATTAGTTGCTTCAACGGGTAGTTTGAATTTATAATATTTAAATGTCCGTTTAAAAGATAAAAAAAAATTGTACGTTTGTATTTCAATTATTTTGAGTTAGTAATTTAGATGATTTAATATGAAATTTGGAGTTGTCATTTTTCCAGGGTCGAATTGTGACCATGATATGATTTATGTACTAAAAAATATTTTAGGACAGGATGTGGTAAAATTATGGCATAAAGAAACCAGCTTGCAATCGTGTGATTTTATAATGCTGCCTGGTGGTTTTTCTTATGGAGATTATTTAAGGTCGGGGGCTATTGCACGTTTCTCGCCTATAATGACTGAAGTGGTGAAATTTGCTCAAAAAGGGGGCTATCTTATGGGTGTTTGTAATGGCTTTCAAATTTTATGTGAAGCTCGATTATTACCTGGGGCTCTATTACATAATAACAATCAGAAATTTGTTTGTAAAAATGTGTATATAAAACCAAAAACTAATAATTCTCTTGTAACTGCATCATTAGAAAAAGATAAACCTTTAAATATTCCTGTAGCACATGCCGAAGGAAGGTTTTTTGCACCTGAGGATATGTTAAAGGATATTTTAGAGTATGATGGTGTGCTTTTTAAATATTGTAATGAAAAGGGAGTAGAAACTCCAGAATCAAATCCTAACGGAGCTTTGATGCACATAGCAGGAATATGTAATAAAACAAGAAATGTTTTTGGCATGATGCCCCATCCCGAAAGAGCTTCGGATACAGAATTAAACAATACTGATGGTAAATTGATTTTTGATTCCATATTAAAAAATTTTAAATAAATGACAATAAGTTTGGTAACTGGTGGTGCTGGCTTTATGGGAAGTCATCTCACAAACGAATTAATAAATGCAGGACATAAAGTTATTGTTCTTGATGATTTGAGCGGTGGGTTTGAAGAAAATGTGAACCCCAAAGCAGTTTTTGTTAAAGGTTCGGTGGTTGATGATACATTGGTAAAACAACTTTTTGATACATATCACTTCGATTATGTTTATCACTTGGCTGCTTATGCCGCTGAGGGATTAAGTCATTTTATAAAAAGATTTAATTATACCAATAACCTGATTGGAAGTGTTAACCTCATCAACGAATCAGTAAAACACAAAATTAAGTGTTTTGTTTTTACATCATCAATAGCTGTTTATGGCTCGTGCCTTCCACCAATGCGTGAGGATATGACGGCTGTGCCCGAAGACCCTTATGGTATTGCCAAATTAGCTGTTGAAAACGACTTAAGGGTAACTCATGAGATGTTTGGACTTAATTACATCGTATTCCGACCACATAATGTTTATGGAGAATATCAAAATCTGGGAGATAAATACCGCAATGTAGTAGGTATTTTTATGAACCAACTGATGCAGGATATTCCTCTCACTATTTTTGGGGATGGCAAACAAACAAGGGCTTTCAGTTACATTGGAGATGTAGCGCCCTATATTGCCAATAGTGTAAATATTAAAGAAGCTTATAATCAGATATTTAACATTGGGGCAGAAAAAGATTATACTGTAAACGAACTGGCCGAAACAGTGATGCAGCTTATGGGTAAAAAAGGTCTTATACGTCATGTAGAAGCACGTAACGAGGTGGTACATGCGTTTTCGGACCACAGCAAAGCAGCACGGATACTTGGTTTTAAACAAAAATATTCACTTATAGAAGGACTTTCAAGAATGGCTGCATGGGCTAAAATGGCAGGGATTAGAAAAAGTAAGAAATTTAAGGATATTGAAATAAACGAAAAGTTACCACCAGTGTGGAAAGAGGAATGAGTTGGGGGTGAGGTAAAAGGTGAATAGTGAACAGTAAACAGTGAGCAGTGACCCTCCTTAGCCTCATCCTTAGCCTCATCCTTAAATGAGTTCGGAGTAGATTTTTGGATTTATTTGATGGTTATTAGTGATTAAAAAATATGGGGTATTTAAAAAAAATTCTTTTTATAGCACCACACCGACCAGACAGAGCTCCAAGTCAGAGGTTTCGCTTTGAGCAATATATTGAATTTTTAAAAGATAATGGCTTTAAATGTACCTTCTCTTATTTGGTGAGTGAAAAAGATGACAGATTATTTTACAGTAAAGGAAAGATATTTCAAAAATTCTTTCTCTTTTTTAAATATTTCTTCATAAGAGTAAAAGATATACTCAGAGCGTTTAGTTATGATATTGTTTTTATCCAAAGGGAAATGTTTTTTATTGGCCCGCCAATGTTTGAAAGCATCTTAAGACTTAGTGGAGCACGTGTCATTTTCGATTTTGATGATTCTATCTGGCTGCCCAATGTATCAGAGGCAAATAAGAGTTTAAACTGGCTTAAAAGTTATAACAAAACATCTAAAATAATAAGATATGCCCATTTGATATTTGCCGGAAATAAATATTTGCAGGAGTATGCACTTCAGTTTAATAAAAATGTGAGAATAATTCCTACAACCATAAATACAAGAGAGTATTCAAAACATATGGGTATAAGTAAAGATTCAAGGATTTGCATCGGATGGAGTGGCAGTTTTACAACTATTCAACATTTTAAATTTGCTGAACCATTTCTAAAATTGATTAAAGAAAAATATGGCGACAAGGTTTATATTAAAGCAATAGGTGATAAGAACTACAGTAATTCTGATTTTGATGTTGTTGCTATAGATTGGAATAAAACAGATGAATTGAAAGAATTATCAAGTTTTGATATTGGCATTATGCCTTTACCCGATGATATGTGGGCAAAAGGTAAATGTGGTTTAAAGGGACTTCAATACATGGCTTTGGAAATACCAACAATCATGTCGCCGGTAGGAGTGAATGAAGAAATTATTAATGATGGTGAAAATGGTTTTCTGGCAAGCAGCATTGATGAATGGGTGTATAAAATATCCCTTCTTATTGAATCGGAAGAACTCAGGTTAAAGATGGGGCAAAAAGCAAGAGAAACAGTTGTTGAGAAATATTCGTTTGAAGCTTATAAGAATGTTTATCTTGAGATTTTCAGTCTTTAATTTTTAACACATCGTATATAGTTACCGCAGGACTTATATCCTGGACCTATAAAAAACATTTCGAAATCGTGCATACAACCACAGAAATTAGCTTCATCGGTATCAAACTCAGTGGCTGTGAACCAACATGCCGATATGCCAACACCAATACTGGCACCATTAATATTTCTGCTGCCACCGGGCAGTGCTGTAAAGCCAACCTCATTAGTAGCGCCCGCATTAGGCGACATCCAATGTGAGAAGCCAGTTTCTTTTAACTTCCCGCCTGAAACCATATCACCACCTAAGAAACTAGATAAGCTTGCCCATTCAGAATTATCAGGCACATGCCAGCCAGAGGGACATAAATTACTGGTATTTACCGCATGCCAATTGTATAAAGCACCATATATATGCTTGTTGATGGTATCGTTCATATACCAAGCATAGGCAGGAGTTGTTAATGCACCCCATGTGGCATTATAAGTGTGAATGGGGATGGCAGTGCCATTATTTAGGCAAGTAGTTTTTAAATTTTCTGCCATCCACGTTTGAGTTCCAATTACAACAGTTGCGTAATTGTTCCCATCTATATCACTACAGGATGAAAAAACAAAATTCATGGTTTGACTTTGTGTGGGTATTAAAGTAGATATTGTTAAGGTATTACCTGCATAAGCTGTGAATTGAAGGGTTTCCCCATCATTGTATTGCATGGGAATAGTTGATTTATTATTTTTTAGAATGTTTTCAGAATAATCAGCTTTCAGTGTCCCCATAAATTTAATTTGGGGTTTATTGTTGCCCGAAAATACAGAAATTATTTTTGTATAATATTTACCCGAAGCTCCTTCAATAATAAGGTTGTAAATACCAGATTTTAATCCTGACAATTCAAACACATGAACACCGAGATTCAGATATTTAGAAAAACCAAATATTTTTTTTCCATTCATGTCCATAACCTGAATGTTAATTTCTCCTTCTTTAGTATGGGCAAAGTCTATAAATGTTTTTTCTGTAAAAGGATTGGGATAAATACTTATGTTGGCTTCTGTATTATTGGTTTTTTGAATTCCGACAGTGGCTAACAAATGCAATATGTCGTTTCCCATAAGACTAACAGAAGTGTTTTGTGTGAGGTTCAATACATGGATGCTGTCAATGCTACTGCTGACACCTGAGCCGGTAAAATTGAGCTGATAGTTTTGAGAAAAACTTTTCACTATTATGATAATAGTTAATAAAAAAAGCAACAAAATTCTTTTCATTTTTTTAAATTTATGTTAATAGAAAAAGCAAAAAATTTATAAGTAATTACAGAGTTCAAATCTATAAATAATTTTAATATGTCTATGCTAAAAATAATAAATATTTTATTTATACGAATATGAGCAAAGCAGCCAATTTAATATTTAGTAAATTTGACAAAATAAATACTATATATTAAAATGCCCTATAGCATCAGTGGATTTACCAAAAGAGTTTATGATTTATCAATATTTTTACGCTTTATTGTAAAAGTTATAAGTGTTTACGGTTTTTACAAAGGATTAAAAAATTGTTTGATTTATTTGCGGAGTAATAAAAGTCTTTTTTTTAACCTGCCTAACAGATATATAAAAAAGGGTGGAAGTGTTTATGCTGTACCTGATGTGCCTCCGGTAAATACAATAGATTTTATCAATTATCTTTTTAATGATGTGGCACTACAACTCGATAAAAAAAAACCCACATTGCTTTTTGCTATTGTTTGTATATCATCTGTCTGTCCTTACAAGTGTTCGTATTGTTATAATTTGTCAGCACACTCAAACCAGCAGTTACTTAGCTATGAAACAATTAATAAAACGATAGAAGGATTGCTAACCATGGGGGCTAAAAACATTTATTTATCAGGAGGTGAGCCCATGTTGAGATTTGAAATGATTTCCGAAATTCTAAATAAATATTCAAATAAAGGACTTGGATTCTGGCTTATAACTACTGGATGGAGTTTGAATAAAGATAAGGCCATAAAGTTAAAAGAGGAGGGTTTGAGGGGAGTCATGATTTCGCTTGATGGTACCTGGCAATCGCATATTGATAAGATAAAAGGTAAAGGGGCATATAAAAATGCTGTTGCTGCAATAAAGGCAGCTTCTGAGGCGGGTCTTTTGGTTGTTGCAGATTGTGTGATTCATCAGCAGTTATTAGAAGAAGCTCACTTTGATAACTATATCAATTTTGCAGCAAGCATTGGTGTTGATTTTATTAATTTGTATGCCCCCAGGATAAAAAAAGACTTTGAAGATGAAGAACGAAGAAATCTTTCTTTAAGCGAATTAAAGAAAATTGGTTCTTTAGCCCTAAGAAATCAAACGTTGAGAAAATACCGTCATTTGCCTTTGGCTTATTCGCCTGATGATTTTGAATCGAGGCGGGGCTGCCTCGGAGGGGAGATATTCTTTTATGTTGGACCAGACGGGTCTGTGAAAGCTTGCCCATTTAAGCAAAAGATTTTGGGCAACGTCAAAGATAAGAATATCAAAGAGATCATAAATGACTATGAAAAAAGTGGAGAAAGAGAAATATGTGATGTAAATAAGATATTGTCTGAACAAATAGCTAGACTTTAATACACCTTTAATCGGTATTTTGGGGTACTCCTTATTTGGTTTCGGTATTTTTTTCAGGGACTAAAAAATTATCATCGGTATATTCAATAATTATTTTCTTCCAGTAATCGGGATAACCGGGAAACTGAGGAGAGGGTGGAAAATTGTATTCGTTATAGGTGAATTTACCGTCTTTTTCTTGTTTCACATTGCCATCTAAATATTTTACCAGTAAATAATTACCAAGGTTTTTCCAGTAATTGGTAGTATATTCAGCGATAATGTTAGTATATTCAGTGATGTATGTTTTGCCAGTATTTTCGTCAAGCTCCATCAATGCAACAGCTTTTTGGTCAATAGCAGAGAGGTCGTTATAGAATTTATTTTCGAGTATGCTCTGATGTTGGCGTATTTCGGGCATAATACGGTTGTAGAATAAATAAACAAAATGTGCTACCTTGTTGAAAATCCAGAAAGCGGCGTTATCCGAATAGGTAAGCATGTCGCCATTGCCTTCGGCATAGGGCTTGGGTATGCTTGTAATACCGCAGTAAAAGGGTACATAAACACAAGAGCCGGCATCATCAACACCAAACCAGAAAACACCTCCTATTGGGTTAGGAAGCCAAGAACGCATCTGTGCAATAAACGAGAAGCCGGTTTGCTGTGTAACGGTAACCCTTTCGTTGAAATATTCTTTACCATCATAAGACCATGTAAGAG
>CAZVOS010000016.1:0-12799 GCA_964628845.1 uncultured Bacteroidales bacterium
CATTTTTTTTCATGATAATATTTATCATGATGAGTGGTATATTTACACCAGTAGAAAGCATGCCCCGCTGGGCGCAGATGATTAATAATTTAAACCCTGTTGCCTATTTCATTAAGCTTATCAGGATGATTTTACTTAAAGGAAGTGCCCTGAAAGATTTTTACCCCATATTTATTCAACTATCCGTTTATGCTGTTGTAGTACTCACAATAGCTGTGAGGATGTACAGGAAAAGGGTGTAAAAAAAACTCTAATTATTTGGTCTTACCACTTCAATTCTTAAGCTGCCTTGGGTTACCGTGGTATTATCGCCGCCGAGAATGGCTTCTCCATCACCACCGTATCTGCCGGCAAAAACTGCAAATGTATAAGAGCCGGTACTCGGTACAGGATAATGACCGCTCACTGCCCAGTTGGCAAAAGCTTGATTAGACCATGTGCCAAAGTCAACTGATACTTTTGTATAGCCACCATTGGGAAGGTCAACACCATTTACCCTGATACCTATTTCAACATTAGCATAATTTACACCTGCAGCCATCACGCCTCCATGGGCATGCAGATAAATAATATCTCCTGCCTGAAGACTTAGGGTTCTGGTCATTCCTGGTATAATAACCATGCTGCCCGAAGTGGTTGTAAGAGAGCTGCTGCTGTAGTTATAAGTTATTCCATTGGCATAATCGGATGAAGTCATCACTTTAGTCCATGGCGATGTGGCACTATTGGAGGTTTTTCTGAAAAATAACTTCTGGTCGTTAAAACTCCCTGCCAATTGCATGGCGTAATTATTTGTGGTGTTGCTGTGCCTTACATCGATTAAGTGCCACCAACCGGTAGCACCTGTTGGCCAATTAGCTGCTGGAGAAGGGGTTTCTGTTTCATAAAAACCACTGCGGGCAGTAGCCCCCATTAAGCCAGCATCGCTTCTCGACTCAGTACGGGTGCCTGCATTTCCCCAGTACGCAATACCAGAAGCTCTTATATTACCGGTAACATCCAGTTTCTCTGTTGGGCTTGTGCTGCTTATGCCTACATTGGTGCCATTATTAAAAAGAATACTGTTGGATACCCATGTGCTTCCATCGTGACGTAGTGTTTGTCCAGAAGTACCTGACACCAAAGGACCTGTCGCACCCGTTGGTCCAATAGCTCCGGTTTGTCCTGTTGCTCCAGTAGCTCCTATATTGCCCGTGTTTCCTGTTACTCCAGTAACCCCTGTTACTCCGGTAGCCCCTGTATTCCCTGTTACTCCATTTGCTCCATCTGCCCCTGTAACACCCGTTGGACCTACAGGACCTATAGCTGACACCCAGCTTGTGCCATCAAAATACCAGAACTGATTAAAATCAGTATCATAAATCATTAAGCCCGTGGCAGGACTTAGAATTGATGTACGCTGTGCAGTTGTCAATCTGGGGATTAGCAAACCCTTTTCGGTACTGCTTACATCAAGCATGGCTGAATTATGTGCTGTATTGCCATTATTATTAATAGCAACTCCCTGTTGGGCTTCAAGCTTTGTTATAAAGAAAATACAGATTAGAAGTAAAGTTAATTTTTGCATAAACCTTTTATTAATGTATTATTAAATTAAATAAACCTATAAAAATGTCATGCAAATTTATAAATAAAATAAACAAAAAGAAAAATATTTAAAGAATTGTGTTATTTTAATTTCTTTATAAGAGCTTGCCTGTTAATTGTTTTGCGTTCCATTTCTTTTTGTGGCTGACGGTTATAATTATAGAATATGCCTTTTTCAGAGGGTTGGCCGTATAATTCAGGCATAAAATATTTACCTTTTTGATTGGGTTTTTTATCAATTTCCGGCTTTATTTTTTCAGTATTTTGAACAACATAGGGGTCATTTCTTTCACCATAAACAACATAGGAAATTTTTTGACCTTTTATGCCTCCAGCTATCTCAAAAGAATTATTTTCAAGCTCCTTGCTTATATAAACACAATTACCCTGACCTACAGATGTTAATGAATATGTAAAGTTTTTATTTATCAGGCAAACGTAATCTGGAAGGGTTACGTTGGCTTTACCGTTTTCATCAAGCACAACGGTACCCCTATACACATTTAATACCTCATCCGATTCCATACTGAAATGTCGTAAAATCTTATTTTCTGGGTCAGCAGGATGGTCAATAACAAATGGTTTTAAACCCGAAGCCCCTATATCTCCGACAGCATAAACGGAATACCAATTCCCTTCACCTACAACACCATAGCCATAGAGAGAAGCAGGTTTTGAATAACCAAATAATCCAGTAGCATCAAAATTCCCCCCCCCATTATATTGACCGGTAGCCCCTATTGTATTATCATTTTGCAGAGAAGCTAAAAAAGTTCCGCCATTTATACCATTTGTTTGCCCCCATACAGCGGCAGCATTCATTGAAGTAGATGTAGATGATGACGAAGCAAAGAGTGTTGGCTGTGTTGATGTTGTAAGTGACGATTGAAAATTACCAGAGCGTCCATTACCATCATGTACAGCAAATAAAGTAACATCTGAATTTGTTGTAGAGCTGTTTATTAATTCAGCAACCCTTCCTGTACCAGTACTGTTTGAGGTGCCAAAAAGCACCAGATTATTGGATGACACATTGTTATTATAAAATGAGCCCGCATAACCAGTGCCACTGTTAATACCTAAAACAGCATCCCCTGAGCCAGGTGAAATAACTGCCCCATAAATGCCTGCACCTGATGAGTTGGTTAAGCCGGTAATGGCATCTCCTGTACTTGTATTTTGTGCATAAACCCCTTCGCCTGTCCCTGAAGAATATCCATTAATCGCAGCATCTGTTGAGCCAGCATACACCGAAAAGACATCACCAGCAAATGGAACACCTGTATAATTAACAATAAGCTGCCCGCCAGAAAGCAATCTCATCCTTGGCAAGTTATTGGTTCTGAAAACCAAGTCCTGTGCATCTGTTGTGCCAAGAAAATTGTTTGTTGAATTAATGCCCGCATTACCTATTGTTGCCCACACATTAAGAGAGGTTGCCTGAGCAGGTGTTGTGGGATTGGGTCCTGCAGAACCAGTGGCACCTGTAAGCCCAGTATTGCCTGTGTTACCTGTTGGCCCGGTAGCTCCTGTAAGTCCCGTATTTCCCGTATTACCCGTAGGTCCAGTAGCTCCTGTTATGCCTGTGTATCCTGTTGGCCCGGTAGCTCCTGTAAGACCTGTATTACCTGTATTTCCTGTAGGCCCGGTAGCTCCTGTAAGACCTGTATTACCTGTATTTCCTGTAGGCCCGGTAGCTCCTGTAAGACCTGTATTACCTGTATTTCCTGTGGGCCCGGTAGCTCCTGTAAGACCTGTGTTGCCGGTATTACCAGTGGGCCCGGTAGCTCCTATCAGACCTGTGTTGCCGGTATTTCCTGTAGGCCCGGTAGCTCCTATCAGACCTGTGTTGCCGGTATTTCCTGTAGGCCCGGTAGCTCCTATCAAACCTGTGTTGCCGGTATTACCAGTGGGCCCGGTAGCTCCTGTAAGACCTGTGTTGCCGGTATTACCAGTGGGTCCGGTAGCTCCTATCAGACCTGTGTTGCCTGTATTACCAGTGGGTCCGGTAGCTCCTATCAGACCTGTGTTGCCTGTTGACCCAGTGGCACCTGTCAGTCCTGTGTTGCCGGTATTACCCGTAGGCCCGGTGGCTCCTGTAAGCCCTGTATTGCCTGTTGGCCCTGTATTCCCCATTCCACCTTGTAATCCTTGCAATCCCTGTGGCCCTGTGGGGCCAATAGGCCCAATAGCAACCACCCATAGTGTACCATTAAAATACCAGAACTGATTGAAATCAGTGTCATAAACCATCAAACCTGTAGCTGGCGATACAATGCCCTGACGTTGAGAGCTTGTCATACGCGGAATTAATATACCTTTTTCGTTACTGCTTACATCAAGCATGGCAGAATTATGTGCCTGATTGCCTGAATTATTTATAGAAACGCCTTGTTGACTGTATGTTTTAAAAGCAATAAATAAGATGAGCCAAATAAAATATATTTTTTTCATTGTTTTAATTTATCAATATTTAAACAATAGTATTATTAATGCAAAAATAGAAAATAATTAAACAAATTAAATAATAATAATTCAAAATTTGTTTAAACAAGATAGTGTGGTATTAAATATACCTTAATAATACTTAAAACAATGAAATAGGAATTAAAACCTTAATTAATATTCGTCTTCATTAAAGAAAAAATCTTCTTTTGTGGGATAATCAGGCCAAATATCATCAATGCTCTCATAAATTTCACCTTCATCTTCAAGTTCCTGAAGGTTTTCAATCACTTCCATAGGGGCTCCTGAACGTAGAGCAAAATCAATTAACTCTTCTTTTGTTGCTGGCCATGGAGCGTCTTCTAATTTTGATGCTAATTCTAAAGTCCAATACATAATTATGTTATTTATAAAAAGTGTGCAAAATTATAAAAAAAATAATATCAAAATAAAAAAATAAAAGAAATAATTGTTTTTGTGAATTATAAAACTCTTATTATTTTTATACCCTGAAAAAATTAAAATTTTTAAATAAATATTATTAATAAAAAAACAGCTTTTATTATGAAAGACCTTTCAAAAATGAGAACTATAGATGATTATAATTTTAAAGGAAAAAAAGTTTTGATTCGTGTAGATTTTAATGTGCCTTTAAATTACAATATGCAGATGACTGATGATACCCGCATCAGAGAATCTATTCCTACTATAAAAAAGATTTTAAATGATGGAGGTGCAGTAATTTTGATGTCGCACTTAGGAAGACCTAAGGGTGGGTATGAACAAGATTATTCATTAACACCTATAGTTCCCGCTTTATCGAAAATGTTGAATAAAAATGTTATATTTACCCGTGATTTATTTGGAGAAAAGACAAAAAAAGTGGCCTCTGAATTAATGCCTGGCGATGTTGTTCTTCTTGAGAATTTAAGATTTTACCCTACTGAAGAAAAGCCCAACGATGAATTTGCGAAGGAACTGGCCTCATTAGGCGATTGCTATGTAAATGATGCATTTGCCACATCACACAGAAATCACACATCCACAGCTACTATTGCAAAATACTTCCCAAAAAAGAAATTCTTCGGATTATTGCTTGCTAACGAAATAAAAAACCTTAATATGGTCATGTACGAAGCAAAACCGCCATTTACAGCTATATTAGGAGGGGCCAAAGTATCTTCTAAAATTGGTATTATCAAAAACCTTATTAATAAAGTGGATAATATTATTATTGGTGGAGGGATGGCTTTTACATTTATCAAAGCACTGGGCGGACAGGTAGGAAACTCCCTTATAGAGGACGACCGTTTACAGGATGCTAAAGATATGGTTCAGGAAATGATGCTTAAGGGTGTTAATTTATATTTGCCTACTGATGCCATTATCTCCGAAGGTTTTTCGGACCTCGCAAAATTTGGAGATTGTGAAATTGATAAAATTCCCAACGATATGATGGGCTTGGATATAGGTAAACGCAGCCGCCGCCGCTTTGCTGAAATTATTAACAAATCAAATACCATATTATGGAATGGCCCTATGGGTGTTTTTGAAATGGAACGCTTTAAACAAGGCACTAAAGCCATGGCTATTTCAGTTGCAGGTGCTACTATAAGTGGCTCTTATTCATTGATTGGTGGGGGCGACTCTGTAGCCGCTATTAACGAATACAACCTCTCCGACCAGATTTCTTATGTGTCAACAGGTGGTGGTGCCATGCTCGAATATGTCGAAGGTAAAGAATTACCTGGTGTAGTGGCTCTTTTAAATTAAGCATATGGATGACAAACAAAAAATATTTATGCAAGAAGCCATCAATCTGGCTGTCGAAAATGTTAAGAGTGGAAAAGGCGGCCCCTTTGGCGCCGTCATAGTAAAGGACAATAAAATAATTGCAAAAGGCACCAATCTGGTTACTTCCAGCAACGACCCTACGGCTCATGCAGAGATTGTGGCCATACGTAATGCCTGTAAAGAACTCAACAGCTTCCAACTCGACGATTGCGAGATTTATACCTCTTGCGAGCCCTGTCCCATGTGCTTAGGTGCCATTTACTGGGCAAGACCTAAGAATATATATTTTGCCTGTACTAAAAAAGATGCCGCCGATATCCATTTCGATGACTCGTTTATCTACGACGAAATACCCTTACCCATCTCACAAAGAAGCATACCTACTTTTCAAATAATGAGAACCGAAGGTCTTCTTGCCTTTAAAACATGGAAAGAAAAAGACGATAAGATTGAATACTAATCTTTGAAATATTTTTTCATGATGGTATGTAAGAATATAATTCATTTACAGTTTTAACCTAAAATAAAATAATTAACTCATTTGACTACTACACAAGTTATTAATCCAAATAAATTACCTTTTCTACAAGCTCAGGTATTAAAACATATATATTTGAATCTCTATGAAAGAAAAACGGTAACAATTCAAGATTTATCTGAACTAAGCCCATAATATGTCCTCACCGTTTTTTTAGAAAATAATATTGTTTTTAAAGATATCGCAAAATCGGTATTTGGTACGACCAATAACGTGTTACTTTTCTCAGAAGTACATTTATCAAATGTTGGAAGTTTCGATTTCGTTTTGGTAAAACATAAACCAATAAGCAATAAAATTGCGGATTTCTGTATTGTTGAATTTCAATCAGACTCAACTACTGGAACAGGTGAATTGGTAAGGGCTTTGAAAGATTTTATGAAAGAGTTAAATGTTTTGGATAATAAATACAGATTTGGAATGAATACTTACAATACCATTAAGCTTTCATATATTCAAATGCTTATTAAAGGACAAGTAATGGAAAAATGAAATAAAAATATTGTTTGGGTAATGCAAAAGTTCGTTTATGATAACATGGTAAAGCGTTTCAACCTTATTGATTTAGATTATAAACAGCAAGATTATACAAAATATTTTATATATGATTTAAAGCCCAACAAAGGAATATACAATCTTCGATTAGTTGACAAAACTTCTACTACAGTGAGTAATTTACTAAGAGCATTTACTCATCAACCCACACCCAGTTTAGATGATTTTGTATCAATACTTGAAAATAAAATAAAAATGAAACTAGGTCTATTTATTGAATAATAAAATAAGCTCTTATTACTTGCTTATTTTATTTTTAGTCTTTAGTCTATGTTTTTTGTAAAAAAATAATCAAAAAAAATTATTTTATCATTTTTTTGAATTTTAATTAAAATTTATTTTATATCTTTGCAGCTCATATTAATTAAATTTTTATATAAAAATGAATCTCTACATTGGAAATCTTGATTACGGTATCAAGGAAGAAAACCTGCGCGAATTATTCGAAGAATTCGGCGAAGTAACCTCAGTTAAAATTATCACTGATAAGTTTAGTGGACGTAGCAAAGGCTATGGTTTTGTTGAAATGACTTCAGACGCTGAAGCAGACCAAGCCATCGAAAGTCTTAACGGCAAGTCTATTAACGACAGAAACATCGCTGTTACTAAAGCCCGCCCCAAAACAGAAGGAGGATCTGGAAACTATAATAACAGAAGAAGATAATACCTTATCACTGTAATTAATTGAACTTCAAAACCGATTTATAAAGTATAAATCGGTTTTTTTATTTTTTATTACATTTGCATCCCATTAAAATTTTTATATCATGTACAGAACTCATCATTGCAGCGAATTAAGAATAGAACATATCCATCAGGAAGTTACACTTTGTGGCTGGATTCAACGAAACAGGGACCTTGGCGGCATGACCTTTATAGACCTGAGAGACCGCTATGGCATCACACAGCTTGCTTTTAATATGGAAACCAACAAAGATATGTGCATTGAAGCACGTAAGCTGCAAAGAGAATTTGTTATTAAAATAAAAGGCATTGTCATTGAACGCAGCAGCAAAAACTTAAAATTACCCACTGGTGAAATTGAAGTAGAAGTAAATTCTGTTGAAATATTAAACAAATCAAAAACACCTCCCTTTACCATCGAAGATAATACTGATGGAGGAGATGAATTGCGTATGAAATACAGGTATCTCGACCTGCGAAGGAATCCCGTAAAAAACAATATATTGCTCCGCCATAAAATGGGATTAGCCCTCAGAAACTACTTAAACCAAAAAGGTTTTCTCGAAATTGAAACCCCCTTTTTAATACGTTCTACACCCGAAGGTGCCCGCGACTTTGTTGTTCCCAGCCGCATGAACGAAGGCCAGTTCTATGCACTGCCACAATCCCCGCAAACTTTCAAGCAACTCTTAATGGTATCGGGCTTTGATAAATATTTTCAAATAGTACGGTGTTTTAGAGATGAAGACCTGAGAGCCGACAGACAACCCGAATTTACGCAGATAGATTGTGAAATGTCGTTTGTTACACAAGAAGATATTCTCAATACTTTTGAAGGTCTGATAAAATTTCTATTTAAAGACCTTAAAAATATCGACATTGATGACATACCCCGAATGACATATGCAGATGCCATGACTTATTACGGCAGCGATAAGCCCGATTTACGCTTCGACATGAAATTTGTTGAACTTAATGAGCTGTGTAAAACCGGACAATTTAAAGTTTTTGATGATGCTGCCCTTGTTGTTGGTATTTGTGCCAAAAATGCCTCGGAATTTTCGCGTAAACAATTAGATGCACTAACAGATTTTGTAAAAAGACCTCAAATAGGAGCTCAAGGGCTTGTGTATTTAAAATATAATACCGATGGCACCGTTAAATCATCTGTAGATAAATTCTATACAGAAGCACAACTTAAAACATGGTGCCAAGCATTTAAAGCAGAGCCAGGCGACCTCATGCTGATTATGTCAGGAGAAAAGGAAAAGACACAGATACAGCTTTCATCACTGCGCCTCGAAATGGCTAAACAATTAAAACTTATTAAAGAAGGCACTTTTGTCCCTTTATGGGTTGTTGATTTCCCTCTTCTAGAATGGGACGAAGAAGCACAAAGGTATTTTGCAAAACACCACCCTTTTACATCTCCTAAAGTAGAGGATATGGCTTTACTAGAAAGCAATCCTGCACTGGTTCATGCCAATGCATACGACCTTGTGATTAACGGCGTGGAAATAGGAGGTGGCTCAATAAGAATTCACCAAAAAGAAATCCAACAGAAAATGTTTTCTGTGCTCGGCTTCAGTATCGAAGATGCCCAAAACCAGTTTGGCTTCCTGATGAATGCTTTTGAATTCGGAGCACCCCCCCATGGAGGTATTGCTTTTGGATTCGACAGATTATGTGCTGTTCTTGCCGGCTCAGATTCTATACGCGACTTTATTGCCTTCCCAAAAAACAACTCAGGTCGGGATGTAATGATTGATGCACCTGCACATATATCCAATACACAACTTAAAGAACTCTGTATTAAAATTGATGTAAATGCAGTTAAATAAAAAAACTGAAATCCTTTTGCCTTGGATAATTCTTATTGTACTTTCGCTTATCTGGGGGAGTTCATTTATTCTTATGAAACGTGGCCTTGAAGCTTTTTCTTTTAAACAGGTAGCTGCTTTAAGAATATTTATTGCCTTTATTTTTATATTGCCTTTTACTCTTAGGGGCATAATAAAAATTCCTAAAAAATACTGGATTTATCTCGTATTAGCAGCTTTTCTCGGAAATGGCATCCCTCCTTTCTTGTTTACCAAAGCACAAACACATCTGAGCAGTTCACTGGCAGGCATCCTCAATGCTTTAACCCCGCTTTTTACTTTTATACTGGGCATTGCATTTTTTCGAACCAAAACACGCTGGTTTCAGTTTTTAGGAGTGACCTTAGGCCTTACAGGAGCTGTCGGCCTGCTCCTGTCAGGAGGCGGAAATCATTTTGAAAATATCAGTTATGGCTCTTATATCGTTATTGCCACCATCTGTTATGCACTGGCTACTAATATTGTAAAACGCTATCTGCAAGATGTTAACCCCCTCCACATGTCGGGGTTTTTCTTTCTGGTTACTGGTTTACCTGCTGGTATATATATACTTAATCCCGAACTGTTTCTTGTCTTTAAAACCAACGATAAAGCTATGGAGTCGCTAGTTTATATAGGAATTCTGGCCATTTTTGGCTCTGCCTTATCACTTATACTGTGGAATATCTTAATACAAAAAACAAGTGCTGTTTTTGCAGCATCAGTAACATACATTATGCCTATTATTGCAATTCTTTGGGGGATTACTGATGGCGAAAAATTCCTTTTAATTTTCTTATTTATGATTTTGCTCATTCTTATTGGTGTATATTTGACAAATAAAAAATAAATATTTTTTACTTAAAATTGTAAACCATTAAAAAAATAATACTATCTTTGCACCCCAAATAAAAAATAATTCATTAAAAAATAATAAAATGTACGCAGTAGTAGACTTTGCAGGACAACAAATAAAGGTTGAAAAGGATGCAAAAATATTTGTGCACCGTTTGGAAGCTGAAAACGAAGTGAGTGTTGAATTTGATAAGGTTTTGCTTATTGATAATGAAGGTACTGTTGAGATTGGTACCCCCTATCTTGAGGGCTGTAAAGTTACTGCAAAAGTTTTAACACAGCTTAGAGGCGATAAAGTAACAGTTTTTAAGAAAAAAAGAAGAAAAGGATATCAAAAGTCAAACGGACACAGGCAATATTTTACGCAAATTCAAATAGAAGATATTATCACAAAATAGAGTTTAATTTTTAAAACTTCATAAAATGGCACACAAAAAAGGAGTTGGTAGTTCACGCAACGGTAGAGAATCGCATAGTAAACGTTTAGGTGTAAAAATTTACGGCGGACAGTTAGCTATTGCTGGAAATATTATAGTACGTCAGAGAGGTACAGTTCATTCACCAGGAATTAATGTAGGTATTGGTAAAGACCATACGCTATTTGCTTTAAAAGATGGCATGGTCGATTATAGAAAATCAAAGCATAATAAATCTATTGTCAGTATTTTACCCTTCGAAATAGAAGTCCCTACCGACGAAATTACTGTTGGCGATACTGTTGTTGAAGAAGCTCAGCAATAATACCACCCGTTCATTTCATAAAATCTCCGTATAACAAAATATACGGAGATTTTTTTTATCCGTATTTTTATAAATTTGAAAACTAATCTTAAAAATAAATTAATTTTGTAACAAATCTCTGAACTATGCTTCAAATAAATAGTATACGCGAAAATCCTGAAAAAATAATTGAGCTCCTGAAAATAAAGAACTTCGATGCTGACGAAATCGTTAACCAGATTCTTAAAGCTGATAGTAAAAAAAGAACTTTGCAGAAAAAATCAGAAGACATACAGGCAGACATAAATAAAATCAACAAAGAAATGGGTGCCCTCATCAAAACGGGTAAAGAACAGGAAGCTCAAAATCTGAGAGAAAAATCGCTGCTTCTTAAATCTGAAGTTAAACAGATAGTTGACGACTTAAATGAAAACGACACAGAAGTAAACAAATTATTGCTGCGGCTTCCAAACACACCGCATGCCAGTGTTAAAACAGGGAAAACACACGAAGACAATGAAATAATTTATACTGAAGGTTCTTTTGAACGCTCTGCTTCCATGTTGCCCCATTGGGAACTGACTTCTAAATTCGATTTGATTGACTTTGAATTGGGCAATAAAATTACAGGCGCTGGATTTCCTGTGTATAAGGGTAAGGGAGCAAGATTACAACGTGCCCTTATCAATTTCTTTATTGATAAAGCACTGGAAGCTGGCTATACCGAAATACAGCCCCCACTTTTTGTGAATGAAGATTCTGCTTATGGTACAGGACAGTTACCTGATAAAGACAGCCAGATGTATCATATACAGCTCGATAATTTTTATCTAATCCCTACTGCTGAAGTGCCAGTAACCAATATTTACAGGGATACTATTTTAAAAGAATCCGATTTACCACTCATAAATGTGGCCTACACACCATGTTTCAGACGAGAAGCCGGTTCGTATGGCAAAGATGTTAGAGGCCTTAACCGCCTCCATCAGTTCGACAAAGTTGAAATTGTACAATTGCAAACCCCTGACAAATCGTACGACACACTAGAAGCAATGAAAGCTCATGTTTGTGAATTGATACGCCTTCTTGGGCTTCCTTTCAGAGTACTTAAACTTTGTGGTGGAGATATGAGTTTTACTTCTGCACTAACTTACGATATGGAAGTGTATTCAAAAGGACAGGACAAATGGCTCGAAGTAAGTTCCGTTTCTAACTTTGAAACATTTCAGTCGAACAGAATGAAAGTACGTTTTAAAGACCAAAACGGCAAATCACGCCTTGTACATACACTTAATGGCAGCGCTCTGGCTTTGCCAAGAATTGTAGCTGCACTGCTCGAAAATAATCAAACAGAAAACCATATTATAATACCCCCCTGTTTACATCCTTATACTGGTTTTGAAATGATTTAATATTTAATTATGCCAATGAAAGATATTTTTCTATACCTCTTTGTCCTTATTCTTGGTTTAAATATTTCTTCGTGCCATACGGATAAGTTTATGAAACAATACGAACAGATTGACAGCTTAATGAGTGTTCTCGATTCTGCAAATATCCGGCTTAATTCTCTCGATACAGCCGTAGTTCAATCATATTACAATATCTATACAAAAAACATCGAAAGCATCAGAGATAATTTCGATAAAAAAAATGATGATGAGGTATGGTCGGTCATTACACGCTACGGATTACTCCGAAAACCCCTCAGAGACTTTAAAAAACATTATACCAATTATTCAAAAGAAATTGAATTTTCGAA
>CAZVOS010000017.1:0-12611 GCA_964628845.1 uncultured Bacteroidales bacterium
AATCAAAACTAAAGGTATTATCTGTGTTTGAAATTTCGAAGCTGTCTTTTATCTTTCCTTGAATATCATAGATTTTTAGTATTGATTTGGAATTTCCCTTAAGATTAAAGTTTATATTTACAGTTTCTCTAACGGGGTTAGGATAGATATTGATATCGATGTTGGCGTTAATTTTTGGTTTTTGGTTTTCGTTTATACTCATATAAGTACCTGTTTCAAAAATGCCTCTGCCATGAGTACCTGCATATATAACACCATAATTAGATACGCCGGGGTAGTTATAGATTTGCTGTACCAACATATAAACTGGTACATTAGCCATACCGTTGCTGTTTACATCGGTCCACACCACCGATGGTGCAGCGATGTTTTCGGTGGCATAAACGCCATATTCAGTACCAATAATTACGAGGTTGCTGTTGTTCATTTCGATGATTGAAGCATAAACGGGCATTTTTGGTAGGTTGCCTTGTTTGGCTGTAAATGTTGGGTTTTCGGAAAGTGCATTGGTAGAGCGGTATATATATAAATTATTACCATAATTGCCGTATGTCACAATAACGTGATTGGCATTGCTGGGGTCAACAGCAATAGATGTGGGAGTTCTGTTTCCTGGTAAGCCGCCACCCAGAAGTTTTGTTTCAACGAGCATGTAAGGACTCAGGACATCTGAGGTTAAAGAGTCGTTGGCATAGCGGAGGTTTGAAATACGGTAGACATTACCGTTTATTGTAGCAGCAAAAAGGTACATGCCATCTTTAGAAACCGACATTGTAATGGTTTGTCCACTGATGGTGGCGATTTTGTACCATTCGGGTTGAATTGCGAAGTCGAGGGCTTCTCTAGTCATCCAGATGGCATTGTCAATTCCCAAATAAAATTTTGACTGAATTTTGTCGTGAACTAATATCTCGTCACCGTCGTTCATGGCGTATGGTAACTGATATTCGAAGAGGTATCCGTTTTTGCTTTTAACAAGTACAATATCACCTTGCTGATAAGTTGTGTCCACAGCTTTGAATATCACAGAATCGGGTGAATAGATGTCGTTGAAAGTTTCCCATAGAAGGAGTGGTGTAACAAAACCAGCAGGGAAAACATCACCGGGAGTTCCCAGAGTATACATACGTGGGCTAAAAAAAGGATTGGATTCTTCATGAGTGGGTAAGAATTCGGTAGGGTAGAATGTTTCGCCACTATTAGGAGAGCGTCTTACACCTGCATAATAAGTAGTTGCAAAATAAGCTTCGGGGTTAATAATAGAAATGGCGGAGCCCCCACCATCGCCACCCATCATGCCAACGCCATTTTGAACTGTATTGCCTGTGCGATTGATAAGTATTGTTCCATTATCCTGTGTGCCACCCATTACGGCACCGTCTCTTGAACATGAAATGGCATAAAATTGTGCTGTATTAAAGTTTTTATTGATTGTTGAATAGCTTACACCGCCATCTGTTGATTTGGAAACACCGCCATCGCTGCCAACATAAAATGTATTAGGTTGTGTGGGGTGGAATGTGAATTCGTGAATATCTGCATGCACATAATAGGGGTTTGTTTCTTCGAGATACCATAATGTTTTTTGTTCCCAGTTGCCACCGGCTTCCCACGACCAGATATCAATACCGCCAAGGATAATTTTATCTGGATTGTTAGGAAATACAGCTATTGTATTGTTGTATGTGCCTTGTCCGCGGAAAGGTTCAAAAAGTGTAGTGCCACCCATGCCAATCACTTCCCAGCTTGCTCCCATATTGGTTGTTCTGTAAACATTGAAAAGATTTCCGGTAGGTTTTGAGAGTGCAGCATAAATGTAGTTGGGATTTGAAGGAGAAATAGCCGTTTCAATTCTTGCAACAGAGGTTGAAGGTAGTTTATTTGAGCTACCTGTTGAATGATTGATATAATCGCTATCGCCTGTGGTTGATATGAAACATTTGTTGCCAACAGCAGCCACCACCACTTTGGTATTACCTACTTTAGCAAGGTCAACATCAGTTGCGAATGCTGTATATGCAGTAGAGGAAGGATATATAACTGGGTTTGTCCATGAGTCACCGCCATTTTTTGATAGGCGTAAGCCCTTATTTGTGGCTGCATAAATCCATCCGTTTTCATCAACTGCTATTTCGTTAACAGTAGCCCATTCGGCTGATGTGCTGTTGGATACGGTAGGTATGGTTGAAGCGATAAGTGAGAATGTATTGCCATCGGTTGATTTATAAATACCTTTACCAAGAAAAGCTGTACCGCCACTGGTAGTAGCCATGGGGCCATTACCGAGGCCTTCGCCAGTGCCTGCGTATATGTGGCCAGTAAGAGGGCATTGAGCCATAGATACAACAGCCAGATTTTCTGACAAGTCATTTACTTTAACCCAAGATGAGCCACCCGTGATGGATTTAAAAATACCACCAGCCACACCTGCTGCATATACTATGCTGGGGTTGGTTTTATCAATAAGAATGGCTCTTGTTCTACCACCAATATTATCAGGCCCTACTTCGGCCCATTGTACGTTTAATGCTTTATTTTGAGATAACTGCATTACTTCTTGTCGTGCTTTTAATACATCGTTGTGGTCTATTAAACCTGTAATCTGATTCTTTTTTATGGTGTAAATCCAATCAGCAGCAGCATTATAACCTTGGCTTTTAAATTCTTTATTTATGCTGCGTGGTGAGTATTGAGCGGTTTTGTTTTGTAAGGAACTGAAATAAGTGATGCTTCCTGCCAGAAAAAAAATGCTCAAATAAAATAGTAAATTTCTGTAATTCATATTATTAAGATTTATTGTTTGACTTAAATTTGGTGGCACAATATACATATTTTTTTAATATAATAATGTATAATAAACATTTTTTTTTACAATGTAAAAATATAAAAATCTGAAGGGTTTTGCTACAGCTTTTAAGTTATCGGCAGGTATTAACAAGTTAAAGAAATTATAAATGTTTTTCAGCATGATAGGACGACCTGACCAGTGGTGAACTTTCGACATATATAAATCCTTTATTTAAAGCTATATGCTTGTATTCGGAGAATTTCTCGGGTGTGATGTATTTTTTAACAGGATAGTTTTGGTAGCTGGGTTGTAGATACTGACCCATAGTTAAAATTTTGCAATTTACTTTTAGCAAGTCATCCATTGTTTCATAAATTTCTTCTTCGGTTTCGGCAAGACCCAGCATGATTCCTGATTTGGAAGTGATGCCTGCTTTATTAATATAATGAAGGACTTCAAGACTTCTTTCATAATTGGCATAAACTCTAATCTCTTTAGTGAGCCGTCTTACCGTTTCAAGATTATGTGATATGATTTCTGGTTTTGTGTCGATAAGTTGTTGCAAATGAGAGTAATTGCCTTTAAAGTCTGGGATTAAACATTCGATTGTAATGTTTTGATTTAATTTTTTTATAGCTCTCACAGTTTCTGCCCAAATTGCTGCTCCACCATCTGGCAAATCATCCCTGTCGACAGAAGTAAGGACACAGTGTTTAATGTGCATAGATGCTACCGCTGCAGCTACTCTATCTGGCTCACTAAAATCGGGTGGCAGCGGTTTGCCTTTCTTAACCGCACAAAACTTACAAGAGCGTGTACATATATCCCCCAGAATCATAAAGGTGGCAGTACCAGCTTTCCAGCATTCTCCAATATTGGGACATTGCCCACTTTCGCAAATGGTGTGAAGGTTATTTGTTTTTAATTTCTGTTTCAGATGAGCGTATTCATAAGCGTCAGGCAATTTTACTTTAAGCCAGTCAGGTTTTTTTAAATGTGCTTTTCTGTCCTCTTGCATTTCAATTATTAAATAAAATCATTTAAAAATATTTCCTTTTGCCAAAATGCAAACTGATAAAAAAAGTGATGAAGTAGTTATTATTTGTTTCGAAGGCCATAATAGGGACTTTTTTTAGGTATAAATCAGCAATTATTCCAATATCTAATGAGCTGATAAAGTCAGTGTGAGAGCCATATTCAAAACTTAGACCCAGTTTTGTGTTGAGTCCGGGATATAATTTCATTTCGTCGAAACCTTTTAAAAAGGATGCCCTGCCATAAATCAAATCGCTGTTGTGTTTTTCGGGGTCGTATCTTTCATCAACAACAAGGTATTTATAAGGAATGGTTGTGGGATATAGAATACTTAAATATACAGGTTTTAGAAAAGCAGCGCTGAGCCCGCCAAAATAGAAATATCTAACTTCAACACCTCCCCAGTAGGGTTTGTTGTTGAGTGTTTTATGACGGCCTATATTAACTCTTAATAAAGCAGCGGAGTTAAGTTTGCCGAATTTAAAGCTTTTGGCATTTTCAAAATAAGGATTGATACTTTTAATTTCTTTGGGATGTCTCATTGTTACGAATTCGAATTCGTACATCCTTTTAATGGCTGCAGTTTTATGTATGCCCGACCAATAGTTAAAACCCAGTCCTTGTGTGTGTATCAGCCCTCCCCAACTCTTTTCTGAACGAATTAATATTGGATTATCTCCCGTAACATTATCCTGTGCAACTATCGAAAATGTTAAAAGAACAAAGGAAACTAATATTATAAAAGTAGCTTTCATTATCTGCTAAATGATTGTACAAAAATACACAATTAAAATAACAAAAGAAGAATAATGTTAAGCGATGATAAGATAAATTAAATCAGCCCTTTAAATTTTATATTCTGTTTTCAGTGGAATTAGAGCATGCTTCTTTTTGGATTTGTCCGTAAGCAGGGCACCTTTTTTTGCGTGGGCGACAAGAAGTGAATACCAAAAGGATAAATAAGATGGTTAGTGCATAAATCAAAGCTTTTCTCATCTGTATAAATTTAATTTTGATTTTTTTTAATAATTCAAATAAACTGATTAGTTTAACTTAAAATATGTAAGTTTTATTGTTACTTATTTTTTTAAACTAATTTTGTGGAAGCAAAAATAATTAATATTATTTAATTAAGTTGTTTTTTTTTAAGCATTTTATTAACATTGAGATTATAATGGTAATTTAATATAAATTAATTAGAATAAATCAATATGGAAAAAGTAAATCCGCAGATTGATGAAACATGGAAATTAGTTTTAAAAGATGAATTTGAATCAGAATATTTCGGGTTGTTAAAGCAATTTTTAATAGAAGAGAAGAAAAAATACCGCATTTATCCACAAGGTAAAGATATTTTTACAGCTTTTAATCTGACCCCTTATGATAAGATAAAGGTAGTTATATTGGGCCAAGACCCTTATCATGGAGAAAATCAGGCACATGGATTGTGTTTTTCGGTTACTGATGGTATTAAATTACCCCCATCTTTGGTAAATATTTATAAGGAAATAGAAGATGATTTGGGACTTAAAATGGAACGCAGAGGCAATTTGACAGCATGGGCAGCGCAAGGTGTGTTTCTGCTTAATGCCACCCTAACTGTAAGGGCTTCACAGGCAGGGTCGCATCAGAAAAAGGGATGGGAAATCTTTACGGACAGTGTCATCAAAAATATATCCGATAAAAAGGAAGGCATTGTTTTTATTTTATGGGGTAATTATGCACAAGCAAAAATACCTCTTATTGATGAAAGCAAACATTTTATCCTTAAAGCGGCCCATCCTTCACCCTTATCGGCTTATAACGGTTTTTTCGGATGTAAACATTTTTCACAAACCAATAAATTGTTAATACAACAGGGCAAAACTCCCATCAACTGGGAAATACCTGTTCAAAAAGGAAACATGCTCTTTTGAAAAAGTATTTATTTATTCTTTTTATCTTTCTTATAATAATTAATGTCTTAATTATAGGTCAAGAACCGTACACTCTTAAAATTATTGATAAAAATACAAATAATGAGATTGATTTAAAATATAGAAGAAATTTCTCTACCAGTATTCAAAGAGGTAAAGAAATTGAGAATTTAAAAAAATTATATATCGAAAAAGGATTTTTAGGTTTTTCTGTTGACAGTGTCATAGACGACTCCTTATCGCTTAGCTGTTTTATTAATACTGGTGACTCTTATAAATGGCTCATTCTTAATACTTCACATATTGATGAGGGTGTTTTAAAAAAAATAAATTTTAAACAACAGAGATTTGAGAATAATGTAATAAGCATTTATGCTCTTAATACATTAAAAGAGAATATTTTAAAATATTATGAAAACAATGGTTATCCTTTTTCTGAGGTAAAATTGGATAGTATCCGAATAGATAAAAACAGTATTGAGGCAAGCTTAGTTGTTGATAAACAACAACTTATGTTGTTTGATAGCATTGTTATGACTGCTGGTAATGCTGAAATAAACAAATCTTTTCTGATGAATTATCTTGGTATTGAAAAATCGCAGATTTATAATGAATCACAGATTAATGATGTAGATAAGAAATTAAAGGAATTGGCTTTTATTAATTTAAAACAAAGCACATCTGTTGATTTCTCAAAGGATAGTTACAGTTTATTAATAGCCATAAATAAGAAAAAGGCCAGTAATTTTGATGGCATATTGGGCATAATGCCCGATAATATAAGCGGCCAAATAGTATTGACAGGAGATGTTAAATTAAAATTGATTAATTCATTCAAAGCAGCAGAGGTTCTCGAACTTAATTGGAAAAGACTTGACAAGAACTCACAGAGATTAATAGCAGGCTTTGACTATCCTTATATTTTTTCATCAAACATTGGTTTGGTTTATGCTTTGGATATTTTGCAGAAAGACACGACTTATATATCTGTAAAACAAAATGGAGAAATTAAATATATGTTCGATGGCTTCGATTATATTAGTTTTAATGGTTATTTCTTAAAATCAAATTTATTAAGCACAGCCAATTTCAATATGCTTACTGCTTTACCCGATTATGCTGATGTTTCATCATTTTTAGTTGGCATGGGAATGCACAAAGAAAATTTTAATTTCAGGTTAAATCCCTCCAGAGGTTATCAAATAAAGATGCTTATATCTACAGGTCAACGTAGCTTGCATAAGAATTCAAAAATCGATGAAATACTTTATCAAGGTATTGATTTAAAGACCAATCAATATAAATATAATTTGGCAACGCAGCTTTTTTTTAATCCTATTGGCAATAATGTTATCAGGATGGCTTTTAATGGGGGTAAATTATTCAGTAATAATCTGTTTCAGAATGAATTGTACCGTTTGGGTGGGTCTCAATTGTTAAGAGGTTTTGATGAAGAATCAATACGTGCTTCAATGTATTCGGTACTTACTTTTGAGTACAGATATTTGCTCGAAAGCATGTCCTATGTGAGTGTTTTTGTTGATGGTGCGTACTATGAAAACATAAGCATCAATAATCGTATTATTGACCGCCCATATGGATTTGGAACCGGTTTTTCTTTTAGTACCAAGCAAGGTGTGTTCAATATCAGTTATGCATTAGGAAAACAATTTAATAATCCTTTTGAATTTAAATCAGGGAAAATCCACTTGGGATATATTAGTTATTTTTAAATTATAAAATATTATTTAATTTTGCAGTTGTTATGAAATCATTCAAATACATACTAAGTAAAATAATATTGCTGATAATAATACTTCTTGTCATGTTTGTAATTGGTTGGCAGGAGGGTAGGGTTTTTAATTATTCTTTTTCGGGAAATGCTGAGAATATTGCTGATAAACCAAAAAGTATATCACTCGAAGAGGTAAAATATCTTTTTCCGAAAGCAGCATCATTCTCGGAAGATGCCTTAAAACAAGTTGTTGTTTCTGATGCTTCTGGAAAGATTATAGGTTATATTATATCATCCAAACCTTATTCTGATAGTCTGGTAGGTTTTGCAGGACCAGTTCATTTTATTATGGGTATTGACACGAAGAACAATCTCGTAGGTATCAAACTTACAGAACATAATGAATCGCCTGGATACATAGATTTTATTACTAAAGAAGGATTTTTTAGCAAGTTGAAAGATATGCCGTTAAGTAAAATTATCAACGAACCCATAGATGCTGTATCAGGGGCTTCTATGACAACTAATGTTATCATCAAGGCACTTAAGCAAAAAACTGCGGAATACAACAAAACAATTATAAAAACCAGAAATCAAAACTTAAAAAAAAAAATAATTAACGGCCTGTCGCTTGTTGTTATTGTTTTTTCACTTTTATGTTTTTTTACTAAAACCTTTAAAAAGTACAGAATATTATTGCTTGTTAGCAGTGTATTAATACTTGGTTTTTTAAATGGTACACTTTTATCAATGTTTTTATTACACGGCTGGATATTAAATGGCATACCTTTGTTTACACAAAGCATCTTAGCCCTGATTTTTATTCTGGCTGTTTTAATTCCTCTGTTTGTAAATAAATCTTTTTATTGTGATTATTTATGTCCTTTTGGAGCAGCACAGGAATTAGCTGGTAAAATTATTCAGAAAAAAATAGCTGTCCCTTATCGTGATACTTTGATAATAAAACATTTGAGGACAATAATTTTTAATATTATAATAATACTTCTTGTTATTGGTATTTCGTTCGATCTGACCAACTTTGAGCCATTTTCAGCTTTTGTATTTGTATCAGCTTCGGCAGTAGCCATAACACTGGCTTTAGTTTTTATTATATTGTCTGTTTTCTTTAATAAGCCCTGGTGTTATTATTTTTGTCCTACGGGGAGGTTTCTGGCATTATTCCGTATAAAAAAACAAAATTAATTTGGAGGTGGCCCTCCACCAGGAGGAGGCAAAGAACCAGGAGGAGGCATACCTTTTGGTATTTTAAACTCCTCAGGCCCACGAACGCCGTTTTTAAAATTTCTAAACGTATAGGTTAATGTGAGCAGTGCATATCTGTTAAGGGTTTCGGTGCGTGAGTCTTCTGTATAAGTTTCTGTTATGCTGTGGCTTATACTTGTGTTTTGGTTTAAAATGTCATTAACAGAAACCTTTAACTCAAACGATTGGTTCTTAGCAAACTTATATCCTACAAAAGCATTCCATAAAGTGAAGCTCTGATTATAAGATTCTGTAAGTCCTGTATAATATTTTTGACTTATATCGGTATTAAGAACCAATTTCTTAAAAAAAATGGTATTTACTTTCACTGAGGCAGAATGGTTAAAATAGGTATTGTTTGATTGTGTTTGTAATGTGTTGTTAACCATATTATAACCACCATTATAAGAGATAGAAAAATCGAAATACGGACTTATATTACTGCTCAGATAAAAACCCGCATTGATGGAATTGTTTCTTGAATAATTTATGCTGCTGTTAATAAGAGCCGGTGTTTGTGTAAAAGTGTAAGCTGCATTGAGATTCAAGTTGCTTTTAATTTTACTTAAAGGAATGCCTAGCACACCAAAACTTCGAATATTGTAATATTTATCGAGGTTTACGGGAATAGTAAGCTGGCTTCCTTTATTAATAATCACATTTTGAATACTTGTATCCTGAGTTAAAAAGTAAGTGGCATTACTTATATAATCATTAGTCTGTCTGGCCATAACGAAAACCATAAAATGGCTTTCTTTTTCGGGAATTCTTTTTGTCAGCCGAAAAGAGAAGCGGTTTTCGAATGATTGCTTCAGTTGCGGATTGCCTGTTTTTACAAAAATTGGGTTAGACATATCCACAAGATTTTGCAATTGAGATATTCCTGGTTCCCTTGTACTTGAACGGAAATTGGTATACAGGTTAAATGTTTTACTGAATTTGTAGTTGTAGTATGCCGAAGGTAAAATTTTATTAAAGAGCTTTTTAACATTAAGCTGGGCAGGGAAGGTCTGGGTGCCGTACAGGACAGCTTGCTCTATATCTGCACCGAGAGTTAAATTTGCTTTTGATGTATTAAGCCCATAGCTTATGCCACCTCTATGACTCATGTAAGTGTTTTTAAATACGTTCGATAACAATGTGTCCATCAAAACATAATTAGTGGATGAATCAGCAGCGTTTGTTATTATATCAGCGTCATTTATTTTATATGTAGGACGGTAGGTAAACATCAGTTGTGTATTAGCCCATAAAGGTTCTGTATAAGTAAGGTTTGCTCCCAGTATTGTACTTTTGCTTTCGGATAAATAAGTCCTGTCGATGGGTGCATTTTGTGCAAGTGTGTCGCTGTAAATACTCTCTGAATAGTTGCTGCCATTGCCATTCCTGTTATTAATTTGCGTGTTTATATTTAAAGAAACAGTTCTGCCTTTCTTTTTAAATTTATGTTGATAAAGCAAATCGTTATAAAAGTTAATACCTGTATTCTCAGAAGTACTGTTGTTTTCTGTTTCACTTATCAGTTCATTGTAATCTGGTACTGTGTTGATTCCCTTCAGAGTGCTTTTTTTGTTGTTTTTCTGGAATGTAAGTCGTGGTGTAAGTATAATTTTATTTAAGGAATCAATAACATATTCCAGCTTCATATTCAGTTTATGGTTTAAATTATCTGTAGTTGAAGAGCTGTTTTCGTTGTATTGTAAATTATTCTGAGTAAAATAATTTCTGGAAATAGAGGACTCATTATTGTTCTTTGTCTGATTAAAGAAATAACTTGCAGAGACTTTTATTTTTTTACCCCATCTGTCGTTATAATTTAAACCTAAAGCATTGGTATTGGTGATACCTCCTTGCTGGCTGCTAAAAAAATCGGAAGCACTTCCCCTGCCTCGCCCTCTGTCAGTTCTTCCTCCACCTTGTTCAGATGAATTACTCATCACACTCATGATATCCGATATGTTGAAATTTTGCTGATTGATATTATTACTCATGCCAATAATTGAAATACGCTGACTGCTGTTAAAGCTGTTGAGCGTAAAGCCAGCGTTGTATTTATCATCAGGGCCATAAGCCATGTAAACTTTCCCAAACTGACCTATATTCATGCCTTTTTTAGTATTCAGGTTAATGGTTTTTTCTTCGTTGCCATCTCTGAAGCCGGTAAATTGGGATTGCTCACTTTGAAAATCGAACATCTGAATGTTGTCCACTATTTCAGCAGGCAGGTTTCGTAATGTTGCCGTAGGGTCATCACTAAAAAAAGGTTTGCCATCTACAAGAACCTTCTTAACCTCTTCGCCATCTACCTTCACTGTATTCCCTTCGGTGGTAACTCCGGGTAATTTTTTTATTAAGTCTTCTGCCGAAGCATCGGGATGTGTTTTGTAAGCATCCGCTTTATGTTCGAGTGTGTCCCCCTTTATTTCGACTCTTGTCTGAACGGATTTTACTTCAAATTCTTTAAGCAATTCCAAATCTTCTTTCAACATTATGGGTTTAAGCTTAATATCAGTATCTTTCACTATGATAAATGAACTGTCGGACATAAAACCAATATAAGATATCACAATTTTATATCTGGCAGGACTGAGGTTTTTGAACTCAAATTGCCCTTCTGTGTCAGAAACAGTGCCGGGTAGTGAATTTCCAAGCGATTTAGATTTAAGGATGATATTGGCTCCTGGTAAGGGAAGTTTATCTTTATTGTTGATTATGGTTCCTGAAACCTTATAAGTGTTTTGTCCATTGATACAATTAATATGAGATATAAAGAATAAAAATAATAAGATAATAAATAATTTTTTCACTTTCTAGCTTTCGTAATTCGACTTAAAAATAAACAACATAAATGTATTAATTAAAAAAATGAGAAGAATTAATTAAATTTATAGAAGAATATATGTTTTTTTCGGGATTTAACCCAAATTACGCATTTGAAAATGCGTAATTTGCCTGAGCCAGACAAAATATAGATTTTGTCGGGGTTATCCCGGATGCCATCTCTTAATGCTAACCCACTAAGCATTAGGTCATTTTATTCCTAATGCTTAATCCTGGTTTAAAATATCGAAACTACTCATGAACATTATTGTTTCTATATAAGAACAATAATTTCTTGAATTTTATACACTGTTGTCCGATAAAAATTTAAAAAATTATAGTTTTTTAAAAATATAATTATAAGCAAATATATTTATATTAATAAGAAACAGCTTATTATTTTTTTATTCTTACTTTTTTGTCAACCACATCCCGAAGCAAGTTCGGGACAGGCGGCAAAGTAAGCAAAAAAGTCTTCGTTAAGAAAAATTTACTATATCAGAGAAAAAAGTAACAGAAAAAGAATAGATACACGCTAATTTGAGGGGGCTTACTTTTGAAATTTCAATTTAGATTACAATATGATAACTGATAATCAGTCAGTTAAGATTTTAAAAAACGTATTATAAATTTTTATCGGACATTAATGAATTTTATATTAGAAATTAACAAAATAAATTTGTATGTATTGTTATATATTTCTAACTTTGTGTTAGAATTAATTAACAAAATTTATTATTATGAAAAAATCAATTTTAGTTTTTGCAGTTGCATTTCTGCTTTTATTATCGGCAGCAGTATGGTTTTACACCAGCGGACAATACTATAGCACAACAGATATTATACAATTTTGTATTATTCTGTTGCTTGTGGCATTTGCCATGTTTATTGGCTATATGCGATTAAGAAGTGCCAAACGTGGGGAGCCCTCTGAAGATGAGCTTTCGAAGAAAGTATTGTTACGCACATCTTCAGTATCTTATTACATTTCACTTTATATTTGGGTTTTTATACTGATTATCAAGGACCGTATTACTTATGATACAGAAGAACT
>CAZVOS010000018.1:0-12448 GCA_964628845.1 uncultured Bacteroidales bacterium
TTTCTGAAGGTGCTGATATGCCATGTACACCCGAAGCTGTTGAAGTATTCCTCGAGAATAAAATTCTTTTCGGACCCGGCAAAGCTGCCAATGCAGGCGGTGTGGCTACTTCAGGTCTGGAACAATCGCAAAATGCCATGAAACTTAATTGGTCTGCCGAAGAAGTTGAAAAAAGACTGCACGAAATAATGAGAAATATACACGAGTCATGTGTTAAATATGGCAAAGATGCTGATGGTTTTGTAAATTATGTTAAAGGTGCTAATATTGCTGGCTTTATGAAAGTTGCTAATGCTATGTTAGACCAGGGAGTAGTTTAGAATAAATTTGCAACTTACTAACTAAGTAAAAAAGGTCGCATAAAATGCGGCCTTTTTTTTTGAATGTTTACAGGACTAAATAATTGTTGAAGATACATTTATACTTTGCATGGCATTTTTAATAACATTATAAGCGCTGCGAGATACAGGGATGTTTGGCAAACGAAGGTAATTCTGACATAGTCCGAGTGTTTCAAGTGCCGCTTTTATGCCTCCTGGGTTACCTTCCAAAAAAATAGATGAAGTAAAATCAAATAATTTGCTTTGAATTTTTCGTGCATTTTTATACTCACCTTTCATGGCATGGGTAACCATTTCCGAAAATTCTTTTGGGAAGGCGTTTGCTGTAACAGATATAACCCCGCTTCCTCCTAAGGATATCATGGGAATTGTTGACAAGTCATCACCTGAAATTAAAAGGAAATTATCAGGTTTGTTTTTCATTATGGCAATCCATTGGTCTATATTTCTACAAGCTTCTTTTATGGCTATGATATTTTTAAAATCATGAGCCAGTTGAAGTGTTGTTTCGGCTTTTATATTAACGCCGGTTCTGTCTGGTACATTATAAAGTATAATTGGAAGAGGTGCATTGCCTACAATTTGTTTATAATGTTGATAAATGCCCTGTTGCTGGGGTTTGTTATAATAAGGACAAACAGACAAAATAGCATCCACATCATCCAAAGAGGTTTCTTCAAAACTATGCAGCAGTTGCAAAGTGTTATTACCACCAATCCCAACAACTACAGGAATGCGTTTTTCGACCACTTCAACAACAAAGTTGATAACAGCATTTTTTTCATTGGTGTTTAAAACAGACGATTCGCCTGTTGTGCCTAATGTAACAATATAATTGATGCCATTGCTGATAAGGTGATTTATAATTATTTCGAACGATTTGAAATCAATGCTTCCATCCTTATGAAATGGTGTTACAACAGCTACACCTGTACCTTTAAACTTCTTGTTCATTTGAGCTGATATTAATTTGAGTTATATAGTGTTTTATCTGATTGATATATTCCGTTAATTCAATATCTTTGGGTACACTCATCATCAGGTCATAATGTTTTACATTTGAAGGGTTCATGATGCCAACCTTAAACTTCGATTGACAAATATATCCAATATATTGAATGGTGAAATTTTCATCGGTATGTAAATCAATCATTAAATCATAATCATTTATAATAAAATCATCAACAAATTTATGAGTGGGTTTTCCAAACCAGTTTGTATTTTTTTTTGTAAAATAGTCGTAGGTAAGTTTGGGGAAACAATAATGAGGAATATAATCCGTATCGGTAAACCCCAAAGCTTTTACAATTTTATTGTTATCCTGAAGAAATTTAACAAATTCTGTGATAGCAGGGAATATATTTTCCTCTGGTACTTTATAAAGTAAACCAACAGTTTTAATATAATTAAAACTCATAGGTTTGCGATTCCGTTTGCATTTTAGTAATTCTTTCCTGAGAAAGAACTGTCCTAATGAATTTCTTAAATTTTTTAGGATATACACTTTTTTATTCAAATTAAGAAAAGCAAATTTAGAAAATTTTTGAAGATATAATTTTTAAAAGAGTTTTTTTTATTTTATTTTGTAAAAAAATATTTAACAAGAATTGATGGAAATTACTTTCTTAGGAACAGGAACATCTATGGGGGTTCCTGTTATTTCATGCGAATGCCCTACATGTACATCTAATGATATTAGAGATAAGCGTTTACGTTCGTCGGTTGTTGTAAAAACCATGGATAAACATATTGTTATCGACACAGGACCTGATTTCAGACAACAGATGCTCAGAGAAAAAATTGCGAAAATTGATGCCATCCTTGTCACACATTCGCATAAAGACCATATTGCAGGGCTTGATGATGTACGCCCATATAATTATATAATGAATAAAAGTATGGATTTGTATGCAAGCAAAGAGACCATAAAAGCAGTAAGAACAGAATTTTCATATATTTTTTCGAAGGATAAATATCCCGGGGTACCAGATATAAATTTAATTGAGATTGATAATACCCCCTTTCTTATTGGTGCTGTTGAAGTGATTCCAATACAGCTTTTGCATTATAAAATGAATGTTTTGGGTTTCCGTATAGGAGGTTTTTCCTATATTACAGATACTAACTATATTTCAGATATAGAGTTGCAGAAGATGGCACAATCTGATGTTATTGTTATTAGTGCATTAAGAAAAAAGAAACATTTATCTCATTTTAATCTGGAAGAATCGATAGCTATATTAAAGAAACTAAATCCTGCTAAAGGATATCTTACTCATATAAGTCATCAGATGGGTAAATATAAAGATGTTGAAAAAGAATTACCGGATAATATTCATTTAGCATATGATGGTTTGAAAATTATTGTATAATTTTGATACCCTACGAAAAATAAATAATTAAAAATTGATAAGTAACAGCAGTATTCAGAAAATATTGGATTATGCCAGAATTGAAGAAGTTGTTGGTGATTTTGTGCGATTGAGAAAAAGTGGTGTTAACTACAAGGGCTTATGCCCGTTTCATAATGAGAAGACACCTTCTTTTATGGTAAATCCGATAAAGAATATTTTTAAATGTTTTGGGTGTGGTGAAGCAGGTAATTCTGTGAATTTTATCATGAAGCATGAACATTACAGTTATCCTGAAGCACTGCGTTATCTGGCTGATAAGTATTCAATAAGTATTGAGGAAGATACCACCTCTACGCTATCTCAACCTGAATATGAAGAAAAAGAAAGTCTTTTTGCATTAAATTCTTTCGCACAGAAATATTTTACCAAAATGCTTTTAGAGTCGGAAGAGGGGAAAGCTATTGCAAAAACCTATCTCGACGGAAGAAATATCAGAGCAAAGGAAATTGATAAATTTTCATTGGGTTATAATCCTGATTCATGGGCTGCCTTTACAGATTATGCTATAGAGAATGGCTACAGTATTTCAATGCTTGAAAAAGCAGGTTTAACGGTGTTTAAAGATACAAACAACAGCTATGATAAATTTAAAGGACGAATTATTTTTCCCATACAAAACCTTACAGGAAGAATAGCAGGTTTTGGGGCTAGAGTGATAGGTAAAGCCGAAAACAGACCTAAATATATTAATTCGCAGGAAACAGAAATATATAACAAAAGTAAATTGCTTTATGGCTTGTTTCAGGCAAAAAATCAGATAGCATCTAAAGACAATTGCTATCTGGTTGAGGGCTATACAGATGTTATTTCTATGCACCGTGCCGGCATCGAAAACGTGGTTGCTTCTTCGGGAACTTCATTGACTATTGAGCAAATAAGAATTATTAAGCGTTATACAGAAAATATTACTATTCTCTACGATGGTGATGAAGCAGGTATCAGAGCTTCATTAAGAGGCATGAATATGATACTGGAAGAAGGGCTGAATGTCAAAATTGTGTTGTTCCCCGAAGGTGATGACCCTGATTCGTTCAGTAAAAATAAAGAAGCTGCCGAAGTACGTAAATACATTAACGAAAATGCCAAAGATTTTATTAAATTTAAAACAGCTTTATTATTAAAAGAAACAGAAAACGAACCCATTAAAAAAGCGGCACTTATTAAGGATATTGTTGAAACAATTGCTGTTATACCTGATGGTATATTACGCTCTATCTATATTAAAGAATGTAGTTCCCTTCTTGATATTACTGAGCAAAACCTTCAAAACCACCTTAATAAAGAATTACGAAACAAACTTAAAAAGTCATTGCCCGAAACAGACAGAAAATTAATCGAGCTGACAGAACTTGAACAACAAGCTGCAAAACAGGTTATTGTTGATTTAGACGACTCTGCTGATGATGAACGTAACCTGATACGTTTCTTATTGAATTTTGCACATAAGGAAATTTTTATTAATGCTCAGAATAATTCTTCAAAAAATAAAGATATTGATACTGTAAGCATTGCAGCATATTATGTAAATGATTTAACGGATTCAAAATTGAAATTTGATAATATTTACCTGCAGCGTATCTTTGATGAATATGCCATGGCTCTCGAAAAAGATACTATCCCTGAACAGAATTTCTTTCTTAATTTTTCTGATACATATATACGGAAACTCTATATAGATATTATCGCAACACCATATCAACTTAGCGAAAACTGGGAAAAAAAACATCAGATTTATATCGAAACAGAAGAAAAAAGACTGAGCTATTTTGCTGACTGGTACCTCGATAATTTTAAATCACGGAAAATACTTAATATGATTAAAGATAATTCAGAGAAAATTAAATCTGCAACCGAAGATGAAGTAATTGAATTACTAAAAATACAAAAGAAACTTAACCAGATTAAGAATGAATTGGCTAAGAAAATGAGTAGAATATTTATCAAATAAGCATGCTGTTTGAATAATTGCTAATAATGAATATAAAAATTTACTTTATCTTTTTTTTATTTTCACTTTCTGCTTATTCTCAATTAAATAATTAACCTATTAAAGAGGAAAAAAATCACCATATATATTATTATGATATTTCAAGAACTTATGTTTTAAATCAAGTTGATGAAATTATTGCTTCTATGCATTATTTAGGTATGGCATATTATAAAATGAAACAGATCAATCAAGCAATTAAATTTCTTAATAATAGTCTGGATTTATCTCTTAAAAATAGAAATCTAATTTTTATAAAGGAAATTTATTATAAAGAAGCACTTTTTAATATAAATACAACCTTACTTTTATTGCTTATTGGAATTTTGATATTGATATTGGCATTGGCATATATTATCTACCTTATTTACATTACTAAAGAAGAAAACAAGAAACTCCTGATTGATGAAGAAATAAGTCAGGCCATTATCGAAAAGGAGAAGAAGTTCTCAGATATAGTACGCCTTTTACCTCAAATAATATTTGAAACAAATAAAACGGGCTATTTTACTTATTTAAATAAATATGCTCTTAAGAAAATGGCATACATAGAAAGTGAAATTTTTTTAATGAAATTAAATGATATTTTATATCATATTAATAATAAGCCAATTGACATATTAAAAGAAGATATTGTTGAAGTCCTGAATGAAAAAGAATTCCTTCTAAAAACTAAGAACAATAATTTTATTCCCATAATTATATATATTGATAAAGTTTACATATATGATAAATTTTATGGATACAGAGGTATTATGTTTGATATTTCGGACAGGAAAACGCTTGAGGAGAATGTACTTAAGGCCATTATCAAAACAGAAGAGAGGGAAAGAAGCAGATTCTCTTTGGAATTACATGATACACTCGGACCTTTGTTATCAACACTTAAATTATACGTTAATGAAATCCAGACCGATAATACAGACAATAAAACCAAAAACAGTTTATTTAAAGAGATATATACTTTGCTCGATGATGCTGTTGCCTATTCGAGAGAAATTTCACATAATATTGCTCCGGGAATTTTAAAAGACTATGGACTGATAAAATCGCTTAATATATACATACAAAAAATTAATTCCTTAAACAAGGTTGAAATTACTTTTAAGAGTAAAACAAATATTGAGAGGTATAATGATTTTTTTGAAATTAATATATACCGTATCGTATCTGAACTGCTTCTTAACTCAATAAATCATGGAAAGGTAAGCAATATTGTTATTGATATTGGAGATTATGAAGGACAGTTTAAACTGAACTATTATGATAATGGTTCTGGATTTAATTTATCTAAACCATTAACAGAAGGCACTGGTTTAATCAATATTTCGAGCAGGGTTAAAGCCATTAAAGGAACATGCCACTTCAATACTTCGGAGGGTGAAGGTTTTTCCTTTTTTTTAAATTGCCCGTTAATGTATGTTTATTGATAAAATATTTATTTAATAAAATTGAAATATGTCAACCAAAAGTATTAAGAAAAAGAAAAATGTTAAAGATGTTCCTGTAAAGGATAAGGAGCATAAAAATCTCTACAGCAGGCCTTTTTTAATTTTAATTATTATGAGCATTATTACTTCTTTAATATATGCATCCAGTGTGTTCAACGACATTGTTTTTCTGGATGATGACATCATGTTTGAAAATTTAAAAATGCTCAAGCAGACATCTTATTATATATTTAAGGAAGCCATCACTAGAGATGCTATGGTAAGTATTGGTGGCGATTTATACAGGCCAGTGCAAACATTTATACTCTTATTTTTATATCAGTTAGGGGGGGGCGCTGTTATATATTTTCATGTTTTTCAGATTTTACTTCATATCGGTTGTTGTTTCTTAATATTTATATTGTTTTCTGAAATGGGATGCGATAGGAAAATACTGTTAATTTTAACTCTTATATATGCTGTACATCCTTTGTTTACATCGCTTGTTTGTTTTATACCTGCTATAGGCGACCAGTTATTATTTTCTTTTGCTCTTTTTTCTTTTTTCTTTTTTATAAAATATCTAAAAAATGCCAAGAGCATTTATCTGTTGTTGCATATCATATTCTTTTTCTTTTCTGCATTTACAAAAGAAACGGCACTTGTTTTACCGGCTATTTTTATTTTATATCTGTTTTTATTTCAAAAGGATAAGTTAAATATAAGGGTACTGATTGTATTGTTCTTCTGGATTTTTATCCCAGTGTTATACATGGTGTTGCGGCAGAAATATGTATTACCAGAGCAGGTAGCCAGTCATAATGAGTTAAATTCCACTAACATCACCACCAATATTATATATAATTTACCCTCCTTTTTTGAATACATTACAAAATTTTTTGTGCCTTATCAATTATCATTTCTTGCCCCATATAGCAAAACAAGAACATTGACAGGGATTGTAATAATAGCTTTTTTTATAGTTTTGGTATTGTTGAGAAAACTTAGAATCAGACATTTTATTTTTGGTTTACTATGGTATAGCATATTCATAATGCCTCCTATGCTGTATAGGAATCCTGTATTTGATTATGGCGAACACAGAGGTTTTCTGCCCTTACTTGGCTTTGTTTTTATTCTCGCATCCGTTGAGTTTAAAGTTAAAACAAAATACTACTGGGCATTAATTTTTTTAATACCTATTTTAGGTTTGTTTTCATTTCAAAGAAAGAATGAGTTTAAGGACCCTGTGGCATTTTATACAGGTATTATTGCTAATGACCCTGTTCCAATTGCTTACTTGAACAGAGGTTCATACGTCCATAGATTTAAAAATGACATAAATATGGTGTTTGATGATTATACAAAAGCCATAGCTTTAAAAAACGACTATTCGACAGCTTATTATAACAGAGCTATTCTAAAGTCTGAAATTTTTAAAGATTATAAATCAGCTTTTGATGACCTTGAGGCAGCTATTAAATACAAATCAAATTATGCCGATGCCTATTATCACAGGGGGTATATGAAACTCACTATCAACAATGATATTGAAGGTGCATTGGATGATATAAATAAAGCTATAGTGCTAAATCCTAAATATGTTCTTGCATATAACAACAGGGGTGTACTTAAACAAAATTACCTCAATGATATTGTGGGCGCTATAGATGATTTTTCCAAATCAATAAGCATCCAACCCATAAATAACCCAAGTCCATATTTTCACAGAGGTGTTCATTATTATAATACTGGGAAACATGCTGAGGCCTGTGCTGATTGGGAAAGTGCTTTAAAACAAGGCCATCAGCAAGCCCAAACATATTTGAACAATCACTGTAAATAGCTGTTTTTCTATTATAATTATAAAATTTATGTAGATTTGCATATTATTAAAACTTTAAATTATGGAAATTGACAGCAAACTTATTTTAGCTATTATTCCACTTATTATCATACAAATTATACTTATTATAGTTTGTATAAAAGACTGGTCTAAAAGAGAAAAATTCAGAACTTTTAACCGTTGGGTTTGGTTAGTGGTCATCATTTTTATTAATATTATTGGTCCGATTGTATATTTAACTTTAGCAAGGGGAAATGACAATAATTAGATGCCACTCATTATCCAAAACATATAAAGGGAATTCCTTTCCTTCCTTAGAAAATCTGACACTTGAAGTAGCTGAACATAGTGTTTTTGGTTTTCTTGGCCCCAATGGAGCTGGTAAAACAACAACTATTAAAATATTAACAGGTTTGATGAGTCCCAGCGCAGGGGAGGCATGGATTGATGGCGAAAAGGTGCTTAGAAATTCACTTAAACTCAGGAGCCGTATAGGTTATTTGGGTCAGGAAGCTACTTTATATAAATGGATGAAGGGAAGGGAGTTGTTGTTGTTTGTAGCTGCTCTTTTTGGGATGAAGCCCAAAGAAAAAAATGCCCGTGTTGATTTGTTATTGGAAATGTCAGGTCTTAAAGATGTGGCTCATAATAAAATAAGCTCATATTCCGGTGGTATGGTGCAGCGATTGGGTATTGCACAGGCCCTGGTAAGTAAACCTAAAGTATTATTTCTCGATGAGCCCACTTCTTCATTAGATCCTATTGGAAGAAAAGAAGTACTTGAATTTGTCAGCAACCTTAAGCACGAAACAACGGTATTTATGTCCACTCATATATTGTCTGATGTGGAAAGAGTGTGCAATTTTGTAGGCATCCTTAACAAGGGTAAATTGCTGAGCTGCGATAAACTGGAAAATCTCAAATCAAAATATGCCACCAATTTATGCGAGGTGGCGTGCAATGATAATAACGAAGCTGAAAAACTCGCTCTGATAATTAAAGAAAAAACAAATTTAACTCATAAGAGAACCGATTCAAACCTGAACATTTTTTTGACTGACATTCATAATCAGTACAGAGATATCTTAAAGCTGATTTATGACTGTGATATTAAAACAAAAAGGATTGAAATAAAAAATGCCTCATTGGAAGATATTTTTGTTGAACTCGTTAAAAATTGATTAAATGAATTTAATAACCCTATTCAGAAAAGAGTACCTCGAAAATATCAGAAACTATAAACTGATTGCGGTTTTGCTTATCTTTTCATTTTTTGGTATAATTTCACCTCTCAGCGCTTATTATATTCCCGATATTGTTGCCTATTTCGCTAAAAATCAGAATATTACCATAGAAATACCTCCCCCAACATATAAAGATGCTGTTTTTCAGTATATTAAAAATATCAGTCAGATGTGTGTGTTTATTCTTATCCTCATGTATATGGGTGTTGTATCTAATGAGAAGGAGAAGGGAACGGCTGTGTTTGTTTTAGTAAAACCCGTTTTAAGAACTCATTTTATTATAGCCAAATATGTTTCAGTTTTTACGATTTGTGCATTAGCATTATTCACTGCTGCTTTTTTTACGTTCTTATATACCCATATCTTTTTTGGACATTTCGATTATAAAATCTTTTTAATACAAAATGTATTGATATTGTTGTATCTTTTCACCATTCTATCTGTTACCATAATGTTCAGCTCTGTTTTTAAATCACAGATTATTTCAGGTATCCTTTCATTTTTTGTATGGATATCCTTTACTCTAATCTCTCAATTAGGAAAATCAGGAAAACTATCTCCTGATTATTTAATACAGAATGCGTCTACTATATGCCATATTAGTGATATACATATTGTTACAATCATAAGCTCTGCGTTGCTTATAGTTATATCTATTGGCATTGCTCTGTTATCTTTCAGGAGCTGGGAAGCTCAATAGTTATAATTAAAGACATAGAATGTAAAACCTATTCTGTTATTAAAGGGATATCTTTTTTAGTGTCCTTTATGAACTTCATTTAAAATATCTTATAAGCATTTATTGCAATAAACTGATTATCTAATCCAAGATGCGTTTAAACTCCTTTTCATCAATAATAGCTATTTGTAGTTCTTTGGCTTTGCTCATTTTACTTGGACCAGGATTTTCACCTGCAACAAGATAATTTGTTTTAGAAGTAACCGATGATGCGTTTTTTCCGCCATTTTCTTCAATCAGTTTAGCCAGTTCTTCGCGTGCTATAGAAAAGGTACCGCTTATGACAAAACTGAGATTTGCTAATTTATTGGTTTTTGAAACCGTTATTTCTTTAGTTTCGAATTGTAATCCCTGACTACGTAAACTTTCAATAATTTCGTTATGGGCAGGATTGTTAAAATGGTCAATGATGCTTTGGGCAATTTTCTCTCCGATTTCATCCACGGCTATTAGTTCGTCGAAACTGGCATTTATAATATTATCCATATTTTTAAAATGGGCAGCCAGTTTTTTGGCTACAGTTTCACCTACATATCTTATTCCAAGTGCAAATAAAACCCTTTCGAAAGGGGTCTTTTTTGATTCGTTAATCCCTTTCAGTATGTTGTTTACAGTTTTTTCATGAAATTTGATGATACGTTGCTTCCCACTTTCTTCATCTATAATAACATTTTCGAGACCATACAAAACTTCATAATTTAAGAAATATAAATCGGAAACATTATTGAGTAGACCTTTGCTGAAGAGCAGTTCTACTTTCCCTTCACCTAAAGAATTGATATCCATGGCTTTCCGACTGATAAAATGTTCAATTTTACCTTTTATCTGAGGGGGGCATGCCGTATCATTAGGACAATAGATTGCCGCTTCGCCTTCATTTTTTTTGAGTTCTGAACCGCATTCGGGACAATTTTTAATAAAGGTATAAGGGCTGCTGTTTTCTTTTCTCTTTTCAATATCAACGCCAATTATTTTAGGGATAATTTCTCCTCCTTTTTCAACAAATACATAATCATTTTTGCAGAGCCCAAGTTTTTCTAAAAATTCAATATTATGCAGGGTAGCTCTTTTTACAACAGTGCCTGATAAAAGTACAGGTTCAAGGTTGGCTACAGGGGTAACTGTTCCGGTGCGTCCTACCTGATAATCGACAGATAATAATTTTGTAGATTGCTGCTCTGCTTTAAACTTATAAGAAATAGCCCATCGAGGTGATTTGGCAGTATATCCTAAGAGTTCCTGCTTAGAGAAGTCATTTACTTTAATAACAATACCGTCAATATCAAAAGGCAAGTTGTATCGTTCATTATCCCAATAATTAATATAATCTAAAACCTCATTAAAACTTCTGCATTTCACCATATAGTCAGAAATTTTAAAACCCCATTGCCTGGCTTTTCTTAAGTTGTCGTAATTATTGTTATAAGGAAGCAAGGCACCAATGATATGGTACAAAAAACAATCAAGGTTGCGTTGAGCAACAACTGAAGAATCCTGCAGTTTTAAACTGCCCGAAGCTGCATTACGGGGATTGGCAAACAATTGCTCATTGTTAAGTTCACGTTGTTTATTTAAAAAAACGAAGCTTTTGCGGGGCATAATAACTTCCCCGCGTATTTCAAATTCGTCGGGGTAATCATTACCGCTAAGTTTTAGGGGGATGCTTTTTATAGTTTTTACATTAGCCGTTACATCATCGCCATAAATGCCATCACCTCTGGTTACGGCTTTGTGTAATAGTCCGTTCTCATATATAAGATTAATGGCAACACCATCAAATTTTAATTCACAAACGTATTCGAAATGCGAACCTATAGTTTTCTTTACCCTCTCATCAAACGACAGTAATTCATCAGGAGAATAGGTGTTTCCCAAAGAAAGCATGGGATATTTGTGTTTCACACTTAAAAACTCTTTAGTGATGATGCCACCTACTTTTTGTGATGGAGAAAATGCATCAAAATATTCAGGGAATTGAGTCTCAAGTTCAATAAGTTCTTTTAAAAGCATATCAAAGTCATAATCACTTATTGATGGTTGCGACAAGACATAATATTTATAATTATGTCCGTCTATCTCTTTGCGTAAGTGATTAATTTTTTCTAAGGCTTCTTCTTTAGTCATACAAGTTTTTTTTTAAATGAGAAACCTGAAAAATAAGCAATATTTTACAGTCCTAAAATCATTATATGAAAATCCTTTGGGTTTATGCACATTACAGGTATTTCGGCTGTATTGAAGAGTATTTGTTCGTCCCATTTACCCAGTACAAAATTGGGAAGTAACTGGTCTGGATTAGTCATTATAACAATTAGGTCTGCATTTACTTCCTGAGAGTATGCTATAACATGTTTGGCAAAATTGCCACCACTTTCTTTGGGCTTAGATTCAACAAATGGGATGTTATTTTTTTCACAATATTCTTTAACCCACATTTTTTTTGGCTC
>CAZVOS010000019.1:0-12440 GCA_964628845.1 uncultured Bacteroidales bacterium
AGTACAAGAAGCAAAAAGAAAAGCTGCAATAGCAAAAAAAAGAATTCGGGTTTTCATTTTATTTTCCTCCTTAATATTTGTTTGAGTATGAGTATTATTTGGTTTCATTATTTGTTGGGTAATAAAAAATAATTAATTTTGTTCTGATTTTAATTGCGTAAAATTTACAAATACTATACCAAAGATTTATTATGGCTAAAGATTTTGCAACAAGAGAAGAAAATTACTCCAAATGGTACAATGATTTGATACTTAAATCAGGTATGGCTGAATATTCAGCAGTGAGGGGATGCATGGTAATTAAACCATTTGGGTATTCTATTTGGGAGAAAATGCAAGCAGCATTAGATAAGATGTTTAAAGAAACAGGGCATTTAAATGCATACTTTCCTTTATTTATTCCCAAGTCATTTTTTAGTAAAGAAGCCTCACATGTAGAGGGTTTTGCAAAAGAATGTGCTATTGTAACTCATTACAGGTTAAAAAATTCGCCAGATGGTAAGGGTATCATCGTTGATGAGAGTTCTAAATTAGAGGAAGAGCTTATAGTAAGGCCTACGTCGGAAACAATAATATGGGATACTTATAAAAATTGGATTCAATCGTACCGTGATTTGCCAATTCTCATTAATCAATGGGCAAATGTAGTACGTTGGGAAATGCGAACAAGGTTTTTTTTGAGAACTACTGAATTTTTATGGCAGGAAGGTCATACAGCCCATGCCACTGAAAAAGAAGCCATTGAAGAGACAGAACGTATGCTGGGTGTATATGCTACGTTTGCTGAAAATTATATGGCCATGCCAGTTTATAAGGGATTGAAATCTCCAAACGAAAGATTTGCTGGAGCCGTTGAGACCTATTGTATAGAAGCGTTAATGCAAGATGGCAAAGCTTTACAGGCGGGTACTTCACATTTTCTCGGGCAGAATTTTGCGAAGGCATTTGATGTTAAGTTTGCCGATAAAACAGGTAAACTTGATTATGTCTGGGCAACATCATGGGGAGTTTCTACAAGACTTATTGGGGCATTAATAATGGTTCATTCAGATGATAAGGGTTTGGTTTTACCACCTAAACTTGCACCAATACAAGTAGCTATCGTACCTATTTATAAAAGTGAAGAACAATTAAAAGAAATTTCATTAAAAGCATTACAAATAAAAAAGGGTTTAGAAGAAAAAGGAATTAGTGTAAAATATGATGATGATGACACACAGAAGCCGGGATGGAAATTTGCAGAATATGAATTAAAAGGAGTGCCTATTCGATTAGCTATTGGTATGAGAGATATAGAACAAGATACTATAGAAGTGTTCAGGAGAGATACTTTAGAAAAATCTACTTATCAACAAAAAGATATAGAAATTAAAATTCAGAACCTATTGGAGCAAATACAAAAAAACATGTATCATAAAGCAGCAACCTATACAGATGACAACACAAGGACAGCAGATACATGGGAAGAATTTAATGATATACTTGAAAACAAGGGAGGTTTTATTTTAGCACACTGGGATGGGACAGTTGAAACAGAGCAAACAATAAAAGAGCTTACTAAAGCAACCATAAGATGTATTCCACTTTCAAATAAATATATTGAATCAGGGCAATGCATATATACAAGTAAAGCTTCAAAACAAAGGGTAATTTTTGCAAGGGCTTATTAGAAATTGTATCCGATTCCCCATTCAATATAATCTGCAACGAAGAAATGAGATTTAAGCATAAGATTTAAGAAAATCTTGTCTTTAATTTTTCTTTTAAAACCAACTCTGTTATATATAAAGCCATCAGAATCATCTTTTGCGTATAGATATCTACCCACAAGGAAAACAAAAGATGTTTTATCAAAAACAAATTCATTGGCTATGCCTATTCCTGGACGTATTATAGCGGTTTTTGAAGTTTGAATATTTTTCCTGATAAGTGTTTCGTAATTAGCGAGGTTATAAAAGACGTCTAAATTAAAGCTAAGTATTTGTTTTAAAGACCTTTGCCAGTTTAATGACGTATTAAAAGTAAAAGCAGGATATTTTTTACCATATGCTGGATAAAGTTCTTTAATACCCGATGCTGCCATAATACCAATAAAATGTTTTTTTTTGATTTCTTTGTTTTCGTGAATAATAATTACTCCGTCTGTAATTGCAGGTAAATAATATTTAAGACCGAGTGACACATGGGGTAAATTTATTCCTGTATTTGGCATTTTTAATGCGCCATTAGAAAAATGAGTTATTCCTAACTCCTCAAATAAAGATATATTTTTAGTGATATTTTGTTGGAAATTCAATCCGAAATTGATACATATATTCAAATTAGTTGAGATAGCCACATTTTTAGGATTTAGATTTTTTTCAAATTTATTTGTCAGGAAAGCTAAACCTGCTCCGAATTTGCCATTTATATTATAGAATTTTTTTCTAATAAACGTTTTATTTATATACGGATATAATGCATAGGCATTGCCCAAAATTTTAGAATGTCCTAGATTGTTATAATGAAAAGTTAAACCAAAAGAGGGATAATTATAAAGATGATGCCAGTATTTATCTCCATTTGTATTTCGGCTATAACTTAATTCATAAAACAGAAAATGATTTTCGTTAAGGTGAATCATTTTTTTATGATGAGGTAATATGAATGTGTAGTTGCTTTTAAAATTTAAAGCAGGAGTTTTAAGGATTTCATAATTTTGTTGCTGTGCAAATAGAGCTACTGATGAGAAAGGAAATGAATTGTAAAAAAGTATTAAAAACAAAATACTATTTTTCATTTTGTTAAAAAGTAGTCAAAAGTTAAGATAATAAAGATACAAAACTAAAGTTTTTATTAAGTAGATTTGCAATAAAAAAAATACGCATCAATATATTTTAAATACAATGAATAAAGGAGCACAAGATTTTAGCAAATTACTTGAGATAATGGATGAATTAAGGGCAAGCTGTCCATGGGATAAGAAACAGACTTTTGAAAGCATAAGGCATCTAACAATAGAGGAGACATATGAGTTATCAGAAGCTATATTAGACAAGGACTACAGCGGTATCAAACAAGAGCTGGGGGATTTACTTTTACATATTGTATTTTATTCAAAAATAGCATCGGAACAAAATTTATTTGAAATTGATGATGTAATTAAAGGCATAAATACTAAATTGATAAACAGGCATCCTCATATTTATAGTGATGTTGTAGCCGAAGATGTTGAACAGGTAAAAAGCAACTGGGAAAATATTAAGATGAAGGAGGGTAAGAAATCTGTTTTATCGGGTGTACCCAAGTCATTACCTGCATTGGTTAAGGCATACCGTATTCAGGAGAAAGTGAAAGGTGTGGGATTTGACTGGGAAGAGCCCCATCAGGTATGGGATAAAGTTGAGGAAGAAATAAGCGAGTTAAAGAGTGAAATTAATAATAAAAGCACAAAAGATAAAATAGAAGATGAATTTGGCGATTTACTTTTTGCATTGATTAATTATGCCCGTTTTATAGGTGTAAATCCGGAGGATGCATTAGAAAAGACCAACAGAAAGTTTATAAAAAGTTTTATATATTTAGAAGAAAAAGCAAAAGAAATGGGCAGAAAACTAAAAGATATGAGTTTAAGTGAAATGGATATCTACTGGGAACAAGCTAAAAAGAATGAAAATATGTAAAAATAGTAATAATAATAAAATTTATATGATTATGAGAACTTTATTTATGAAACCAATTATTTATGTATTAAGCATGTTGTTAATGTCTTTGGGTGTAAAATCGCAGGAAATGCTTAAAATACTGCCAGTAAATAAGAACAGCAATAAAATTGAATATTCAGAAGTTGTAAATGTAGAAGGTAAACCAGGTGAGCTTTACACAAGGGCAATTGCATGGATAAATTCTTTTTTTAAAAATGCCAGTGATGTTACCAAGGTACGTGACGAAAGTAACGGAATAATTGAAGGTAAGCATAGAATAAGACTGATGAGTATGATAGAAGAAGGTGTAGAAAACCTTTTTGGTTATGTACAGTATGAGTTTAAGCTTGAATTTAAGGAAGGACGCTACAGATATACTATAACAAATTTTGTATTTATGGAAGCTTCGAAGCAAGCTGTAGAAAAATGGTTAAATCCCAAGGACCCTAATCATACTGCAAATACAGTATCGCATTTAGAGCAGATTGATAAATATGTTAAGGAAATGATAGAAAGTATGAAAAAGGGTATGAAGCCGAAGGAAGTGATTAAGGATGAGTGGTAGGAAAGAGGGTACATGGAATTAGGGAGTTAGGGAGTTCGGAGTTCAGAGAAAAAGGGTGAAAGTAGTGGTTCGACAAGCTCACCAACCTAAAGGTGAAAAGTAATGCAAATCGACATAGGCGGATTCGATGATGAGCAGATGGGGAGGGGGGGTAGCTGTGCGTTAAACTGATTTTTTTTTGGAAGTTATAAAATTCTTGTGGGTTTTGATATTGTTGTTAATAATAATTTTTCAATATTTATGTTGTCGATATGAATTATTCCTGGTTTTTTATTTTTTGAGAAGGAACCATAATTATCAGCAATATTCATATATTCAGCACCATTGAGTGTTGACATTTTTATTAGATTATTCAAATTGGTATTTAAAAGTTTTTGAAGCGTAAACATTTCATCAATTAAATTCAGTGAATTGTTGGAAGCCAGACTGTCGGTACCTAAAGTTAACTGGCAATTATTTTTTATAAGTATTTTTATATCAGGAATTTTATTCTCAATAAAAAGGTTTGAGTTGGGGCACAAACACCACCATATATTTTTAAAATTATTGTTTACAAAATTAATATCTGATTGATTGCAATAAGTATTATGAACGAGTAGTTTGTTTGATTTTTCAGGAATAATTCCAGAATACGTTTCGACAGGTGATTTGTCAGATGGTTTAAAATCAGAGATATCCACATTGAAGTGTTTCATTCTTTCTGGTATCGTTCCTGATTTATTTTTGAAATATAATCTTTCTTCATTGCTTTCGAGGTGATGGATAGAAAAGATTGAACTTTCGTTTTCATGAAATCCTGTAATTAATTTTAACAGAGGTTCAGAGGCAGCATAAAGACTGTGTGGGGTTATAGATGAAACCAAGTTGAAAAATTGGGCTGTTTTATATAGCAGTTGTGCCTTTTCAAAATGTATCGAAGCATTCCTTTTATCTGAGCCAAATATTTCAATGAGATTGTGATAAAATATTTTGCTTTTTGTTTTTATATCAAATGAATGGCTTGTATTACAAATGTCGATTGTGGCAACAATGCCATTTTCATACATTTTATTATCATATTCTTTAATATATTCTTTAATTAAATCGACAGGATTTTTACGGATGTTTTGTAATTCAAGAATGAAATGATGGAGTCCTAAATGTGGTTTGATTTTATTTTTGAGGTATGAAAGTTCGAGATGACAATGTGTATTAACAAAACCCGGACAAATAATTCCTTTAAAATATTTAATATTTTCAATTTTATAATCAATATTTTGGGGGTCAATAATATCGTGAATGCTTCCGTTATGATTGACAATAATTATCCCATTGTGAATGGGATTCTGAGAGACGGGAAAAATGTAGTCGGCTTGAAATTTGAGCATTAATTGAATATTTTTTAATATTTCGGTACTCTGTACCTGATATTTATTTTCTCTTTTATCCCTACAACTGTCCCTACTACAAATATGGCGGGACGCTGTCCCTAGTATAATTATTTAAACAATCTTAAAATGTCGTTTACGTTAGCAAAAAGAACGAGAGAGAGCAGGATAACCAGTCCTGCATATTGGGAATATTCGAGAAATTTTTCACTTGGTTTTCGTCTTGTAATCATTTCATAAAGGAGGAAAATAACGTGGCCTCCGTCGAGAGCAGGTATTGGGAGGATGTTCATAAAAGCGAGAATAACGGAGAGGAAAGCTGTAATAGACCAAAAGTGTACCCAATCCCATTGGGGAGAGAAAATTTTTCCAATAGAAATGAAACCTCCGAGATTTTCGGAGACTTTAACTTCTTTAGAAGTAAAAAGGAGTTTAAATTGTTTAAAATAATCCACAGTAGTTTTATAAGTTTTGATAGTACCAGCAGGGATGGCTTGCCAAAATGAGTATTCTTTTACAGCAAAATCGAGGAAGTTAGAAGGGTCTTTTACAGCAACACCAATCAGGGGGCTTTCGGATAATTTGAGGGGGAATTTAATTTCTTGATTATTGCGTAGAACAGTTAAAATAATATCTTTATTTACAAAAGCAGGCAGTGTTTTTTTGAATTCATCGTAATATAAAGTAGGTTTTTCATTAATGGCAATAATTTGGTCGCCAGGGAGCATTCCAGCATCTCGGGCAATAGAATTGTTTGTAAAATCTTCAATAACAAAAGGGAAGCGGTAATCAATAAAAGAAAGTTTTTTACTTTCGATAATTTTTCCAATAAAACCTTCTGGTATAGAGATATTCAATTCCTGAGAATCTCTAAGAATTTGTATTGATTTAGATTGATTGAAAACTATTTCGAGAGGTATTTCTTTAAAGTTTTCAATAAACTTGTTATCAACACTTAAGATTTTATCTCCATTCCTTAATCCGATATCGTAAGCTATAGAATCTACAACAATGCCATATTTAAGATTTTGTGTAGGGAGATATGATTCACCTATATAAAAAAGCAGAAGAATATAAATACCAATAGCCAGTATAATGTTCATAAAAACACCTGCGACCATCACAATAAGTCTTTGCCAAGCAGGTTTAGAACGGAATTCCCAAGGTTTTGGAGGTTGTTTCATTTGTTCTTTATCCATTGATTCGTCAATCATTCCTGCAATTTTCACATAACCGCCTAATGGGAGCCAACCAATGCCATAAATAGTTTCTTTGACTTTAAATTTATAAATTGAGAACCATGGGTTAAAAAAAATGTAAAATTTTTCGACCTTTATTTTAAAGAGGCGGGCTGTAAAGTAATGCCCAAATTCATGAATAAGAACAAGGACAGTAAGACTTAAAAAAAACTGAGCAATTTTGATGAGAATTTCCATTTTGAATTTTGTTATTATTTGATTAGATATTTTGCAAAATTAATAGTTTCTTCATGAGTATCGAAAAGATTATTTAGATTTGGATTTTGGATAAAAGAAATAGCATCCATGCATTTCTCAATAAAATCAGGAATATCAAAGAATTTTATTTTATCATTCAGAAATGCATTGACAAGTATTTCGTTTGCTGCATTGAGAATACAAGGCATATTACCACCTTTTTTCAAAGCTTGATATGCGAGGGGGAGACATCTAAATAAGGTAGTGTTTGGTTTTTCGAAAGAAAGGGTTGGATAATTATCGAAACTAAATCTAGGGAAATCAGAGTTTATTCTCTTAGGGTATGACAAGGCATACACAATAGGTAATTTCATATCGGGTACTCCCATTTGTGCTTTAATTGAGCCATCAGTAAACTGAACGAGTGAATGAATTATAGATTGAGGATGAACGATGACATCAATTTGATTGGGGTTGATATTGAAAAGCCAGCTGGCTTCAATGACTTCGAGTCCTTTATTCATTAACGTAGCAGAATCAATAGTAATTTTGTGCCCCATACTCCAGTTAGGGTGTTTCAGAGCTTGTTCTTTAGTAACATTTTTAAGGAATTTTTCGTTTTTACCTCTAAAAGGGCCACCTGATGCGGTTAAATAAATTTTTTCTATAGGGTTGTTAAATTCTCCTGCGAGACATTGGAAAATTGCTGAATGTTCTGAATCTACGGGGTATATTCTTACATTATTAGATAATGCTTCATTAACAACAATCTGTCCTGCAACAACGAGCGTCTCTTTGTTGGCGAGGGCGATATTTTTTTTTGCTTTAATTGCACTTATTGCAGGTTTAAGACCAGCAAATCCAACCAATGCCAGTAAAACCATATCAATATTTTGGTTTTGGACAATTTGAGAAACTGCATCATCTCCAGCAAAAACTTTGATATCCGTATTTTTTAAGCCACTTTTAACTTTATGATAATGTTGAGGGTTTGCAATAACGACAGCATTAGGATTTACTTCGAGGGCTTGTTTAATAAGGAGGTCTGCGTTATTTTGAGCGGTAAGAATTTCAGCCGTAAAGAGTTCGGTATTATTTTTAATAACTTCGAGTGTTTGAGTTCCTATTGAACCAGTTGAGCCAAGAATTGCGATACGTTTTTTCAAATCAGGATAAATTAAAAAATAATATATTCTTTAGGGTTTACAGGAATTCCGTTAAACCAGAGTTCGAAATGTAAATGTATCCCGCTACTTAAGATTCCAGTTTCTCCAATAATGGCTATTACTTCACCAGCTTTAACATAATCGCCTTGTTTTTTAAGGAGTACGGAGTTATGTTTATAAACAGAAATCAGGTTATTAGAGTGTTGAACTGCTAAAGAGTAGCCAGTTTCGAGGGTCCAAGAAGAGAGGATAACAGTGCCGTCGAGAGTTGATTTTACGGCTTCATTACGTTGTGCAACAATATCAACTCCATAATGACGAGAGGCAGGATTGAAGTTATTAGTAACAGTTCCATTTAGAGGGGTAAAGAAAAAATAGTTTTTAATTGACGCTGAAGAGGTAGTAAAAGCTGTATTTGCAGAAGATGAATTGTCATAATTAATTAAATCGAATCCTGGTTGACTTTCAATTTCGGCTCTCAGTAAAGAGTCTTCGTGAGAGTGTTTAAAATTAATATCTTTATTAAGCTCTGGTTTTGGTGGCATTTGGTCGCTATTGTCGGGAATAACATTTCCACTTAAAATTGTCCTGATATTATTAATATAAATAGTTTTAAGGTTAAGGATTTTTTCAATTGAATCGGCTTTTTGGGCTAGTTCGATAATTTTTTTTTCTGTACCGAAATCACCATATCCGGGTATATATTCTTTAAGAGGAGTAAATGCGATGATGTAAGAAGTTGCAATAATGAGCATAATACATAAAGTACCGACTACAAGGAACACATTAAGGCGTGATAATTTAAAAGAAATGGATTCATGTAATGTTTCGTCATTATAAATGACCAAGCGGTATTTATTTTTTAATTCTTCGAGAAAAGTTTTTTTTTTCTTTTGCATGACAATAATATGTCAATGCAAATATCGTAATATTATTTTAAATATTACATATGTAAAAGAAAAAGCAATAAAAATGTAATGGGTTGAAGTATTAGTTTTAGTTAAATGATTTTATTAATATCTATAATGGTCTGGTTTATAAGGTCCATTAATAGCAACACCAATATATTCTGCTTGTTGGGGTGTAAGTATAGTAAGTTTCACTCCAATTTTTTCGAGATGGAGTCGTGCTACTTCTTCATCTAGATTTTTAGGCAGGCAATAAACACCTATTTGATAATTTTTAGACCAGAGTTCTATTTGGGCAAGGGTTTGATTTGTAAATGAATTGCTCATTACAAAGGATGGGTGTCCTGTAGCACAGCCGAGGTTAACGAGGCGTCCTTCGGCCAGGAGAAAAATTTCTTTTTTATCGGGAAAAATATATTTATCCACCTGAGGTTTAATATTTACTTTAATGATACCAGGTAAATTGTCTAATTTTTCCACTTGAATTTCATTATCGAAATGGCCAATATTACAAACGATTGCTTGAGTTTTCATGGCTTTCATGTGTTCAATAGTTAACACATCTCTGTTTCCTGTTGTTGTAACAAAAATATTTCCTTCGACTAGAGCATCTTCAACAGTAGTTACTTCAAAACCTTCCATAGCTGCCTGTAGTGCGCAAATAGGGTCAATTTCGGTAACAATAACGCGGGCTCCGTATGATTTCATTGATTTGGCACATCCTTTACCGACATCGCCATAGCCGAGTACAACTACTACTTTACCTGCGAGCATAACATCAGTAGCTCTTTTAATGCCGTCGGCGAGTGATTCTCGGCAACCGTACAGGTTATCGAATTTTGATTTAGTAACAGAATCATTAACATTAATTGCTGGGAATAATAGATCGCCCTTTTCCATCATTTGGTATAATCTATGAACTCCAGTGGTTGTTTCTTCGGAAACTCCTTTAATATTTTTAGCAAACTTATGCCACTTTTGAGGTTCCTGATTATAAATTGATTTAAGGATATTTAATATGACTTTTTCCTCATTATTTTCTGGTATTTTGTTAAATAGTTCTGGGTTATTTTCTCCCTGAAAACCTTTATGAACTAATAATGTGGCATCTCCACCATCATCAACAATAAGATTAGGGCCTTCACCGTCAGGGAATGTCAAGGCCTGATTTGTGCACCACCAGTATTCCTCGAGGGTTTCGCCTTTCCAAGCAAATACGGGAATACCTTTGACAGCTATTGCGGCAGCGGCATGGTCCTGAGTAGAAAATATATTACAACTTGCCCATCGTACATCAGCGCCTAGTTCAACAAGGGTTTCAATAAGAACGGCTGTTTGAATGGTCATATGTAAGGAACCGGTAATACGTGCACCTTTAAGAGGTTTTTGCAAGCCATATTTTTCGCGTAATGACATTAAGCCTGGCATTTCTTTTTCAGCTATTTCAATTTCTTTTCGTCCAAAGTCAGCAAGAGTAATATCTTTTACTTTGTAATTTATTTCAGTTTCTATCATTTTATTTATTTTTAATAATTTTTGCAAAAATAAACAAAATATTTCAGTAATAAAATCTGAAACAAAAATTTAGTGTAAATTTGAAGGAAAAAATGTAAATATTAGCAATATGTTATTAATAGGCATCGCAGGCGGTTCTGGATGTGGCAAATCGACCGTAGTAAAAAAAATAATAAAAAGTTTACCAAAGGATTCTGTGGCTATTATTCCCCAGGATTCGTATTATAAGGACAGTGGCCATTTATCAGCGGATGAGCGTGCCAAGAAGAATTTTGACCATCCCTCTTCCATAGAGTTCAGTTTGCTCAGAAAGCAATTAGATATGCTTAAGGGTGGTAACGAGATAGACATGCCCCTCTATTCATATTTAACTTGTGCACGGCTGAAAGAAAGTGTGAAGGTAAGTCCAAAAGAGGTTATCATAGTTGAGGGCATTCTTATACTTACCAATCCAAAAATCAGGGAAATATTAGATATCAAGGTTTTTGTAGATGCAGATCCTGATGACAGACTCATGCGCATCATTCGGAGGGATATTGAGGAGCGGGGTCGTTCGTTTATAGAAGTTTTAGACCACTATGAACGCTTTGTAAAGCCGATGCATCTTCAGTTTATTGAGCCCACAAAGCGTTATGCGGATATTATCATTCCACAAGGAGGAGCCAATACTGTAGGGATAGATATATTGACATCGAAGATAAAACAGTATTATTCTGTGATAAGGAATTAATAAGTGAGCAGTTAAGCTTAGGCAGAGCTTAAGCTGAACGTAGGGCAATACTATTTCAGAATTATTATTTTAGTAATATTACTGATAGAATTATCATCTGACTTGAATCTACAGAGGTAAGTACCATTGTTATAATGGGCAGTATTAATAACCAACTGATTTGAAAAAGGGGAAAGATTAAATGTATCAATTATTCTGCCTGTGATGTCGATAATTTCAATTTGGTTGTTTTGAGATGAGCCATCGTAAGCAATTGTTACATAGTTCTGAGCTGGATTAGGGAAGATATTTACTGCATTTTCAGGTGTATCGCTAATATTATTGACTAATGCCCCCAGGTCAATGACTTTAGCTTCCATGACATGTCCAGTAATTTTGTTTTGTACAAATATGACAGCTTTGGTATTTATTGGGTTGTAGTTTGCTTCCAATTCGAGAGTAAAAGAGTTATTAACAGTTGTTGAAGATGAAAAATCGAGAATGGTGCCATTAATATTAGGGTAGGTTTTGCGAAGTACATTCTTCACGACAGTAAGACCGCCCCAATTTTCGGGAATATTGGTTTCGGTAAGGCACACCATAAGTGCCATTTCATCGTTAAAGTAGTGGAAAGTTTCTTCGACAGTAACATCAATATCAAACTGATAAGGTGTCCCTGTAACATTACTCACATTTGCTGCTATGGTATATATGGCCGGGATATTTAAGTATTTATCATAATAGTATAGGTATAAATCTCTATGTTCGTTAACAGAAGGTAATGCACCAGCAAATCCATACATACCATTTATAACAGAGCCGGGGTATCCAAAAGTTTCGTTATTAAAGAGGAGAGGAGAATAGAAGGATGCGCGGGAATTAGTTGCAGCAGTTTCGTAAGTATCTCCTCCGTGATAATTTATTTCAGCAATCAGGGCGTTCTGATTATCCATTAGAGTTAATGCTCTGGCGGCAGTTGGACAGTAGCCACACCAAGTTCCAGTAAATATTTCAAAAAGGACTCTTTGGCGTTGGTTTCCACCAGCAATAGTAACTGAAGAATCTCCAGCACCTGATGAATAGCCGAGATT
>CAZVOS010000020.1:0-12152 GCA_964628845.1 uncultured Bacteroidales bacterium
TTGGTCATTAGTCATTGGTCATTGGTCATTGGGTGTTTTGCCTATTGACTTAATGTAGTTATTAAGTTTTTTTCCAATTTGATTAATATCAGTAATAAAAGAGTTATAGTCATCATCATTTATTAGTTTTCTATTGTTTGCTTTTGTTAACCATGTTTTTGTTTCATAAAGAGAACCTCTGGAATAGTAACAGAAATTTTTAGAATCTTTATAATGATACCGACCATATCCTTCGCTTAAATTAGCTGCAATAGAATCAGCAGCTCTAACGAGTTGTTTTCCAATGGTATCTTTAGAAAAGAAATCCCATTTTATAACAATGTTCCAAATTTTTTCTCCTAATTCCATTGATAAATTATAAACTTTTATTTCGTCTATTGTCATAAGAAAAGCATATTTAGTTATAAAAATTAAACACTCATTACATTCTAAAAACACCGTATTGTTGTTCGGGGAATTTTTTATTAAGTGAAGCCGCTATGCCGAGTGCTATTACCTTGCGTGTATCAATAGGGTCAATGATACCATCATCCCATAGGCGAGATGTACTATAATAAGCCGAACCCTCTTCTTCGTAGGTTTTTATTATGCTGGCTCTCAGGGCATCTTCTTCTTCTTTGGGCAGTGTTTTACCTTTAGCAGCCAGTTGTTCCTGTTTAACTTGTACCAGTACTCCTGCGGCTTGTTCGCCACCCATAACAGAAATTTTTGCATTAGGCCACATAAAAAGTAATCGTGGGTCGTAAGCCCTGCCTGCCATAGCGTAATTACCTGCACCGAATGAACCGCCAAACACCACTGTAAACTTAGGCACGTTGGCGTTGGCAACAGCATGTACCATTTTTGCGCCATCACTGGCAATGCCCCTACGTTCATATTCTTTACCTACAATGAAGCCTGTTATGTTTTGCAGGAACAACAAAGGTATTTTACGTATGGTACATAATTCAATGAAATGGGCAGCTTTTAGAGATGTTTCTGAAAAGAGTACACCATTGTTGGCAATAATACCTACTGGAAATCCCATTATATTGGCAAATCCAGTAACAATAGTAGGGGCATAACGGGCTTTAAACTCGTGAAAACGGCTGCCATCAACAATACGCATGATTATTTCGCGTGAGTCAACTGGCTTTTTAAAGTCTATAGGAGCAATGCCGTAGAGTTCTTCGGGATCGTATGCAGGTTCTTCGATGGGGGCAAGTTCTATAATTTGTTTTTCTCTTACTCTAAGCGACTCGAAAATATTACGACATATTTGAATAGCATGTGTATCGTTTTCGGCAAAATGGTCTGAAACACCTGATATTGCTGTATGGACATCGGCACCTCCCAATTCTTCGGGGGTTACCACCTCACCTGTAGCTGCTTTCACCAAAGGGGGGCCTCCTATAAAAATGGTGCCTTGTTTTTTTACTATTATTGTTTCATCACTCATGGCAGGCACATAGGCCCCTCCTGCAGTACATGAGCCCATGACAATAGAAAGCTGTGGAATACCCATAGCAGAAAGCCGCGCTTGATTGTAAAAGAAACGTCCAAAATGATATTTGTCGGGGAATACATTGGCTTGCTCAGGCAGGAAAACACCTCCCGAATCTACTAAATAAATACAAGGCAGGTTGTTTTCCATTGCTACTTCCTGAGCCCTTATATGTTTTTTAATAGACTCTTTTATATAAGTACCGCCTTTTACAGTGGCATCGTTGGCAACAATTACAGTTTCTTTGCCATGAATAACTCCTATACCGGTAACTATACCTGCACTTGGAAATTGATTGTTGTACTGATTGAACGAAGCAAGAGGCGATAACTCAAGAAAAGGGGTGTTGGCATCAAGCAAAAGGTCTATACGTTCTCTTGCCAGAAGCTTACCTCTGTCCTTATGTTTCTTTACAGCTTCTTCTGTGCCTCCTTTTTTAATTTCTCTGAGTGTCTCTTTGTATTGATTTAATTGCTGTAAAAAGAGTTGTTTGTTCTTTTTAAACTCTTCCGATTGTGTGTCAATTTTTGTTTCTAATTTATACAAGGTTATTTAATTTTAAAGGTTTTTATAATAGTTTAATTAAATAAACGGGCTCAATAATCACTTGCAAATATAAAAAAATATTATTAGTAAAATTATTTTTACTATTTGAGTAAAAAAAACTATTCATTGTTAAAGAATAATTGTTTTTATAAAAAAGGGGACAAACTTGGAAAAAAGTATGGAATATCGATAAAGCAAATATTTCTCTAAAAAAAGCTATATTTAATTAAACATATTCTTTGGCTTGTATTTCACCTGTCAATACATAAAATCCGTTTTGAGCCATAGCTTCCATTTCGCCTTCGCCGGGATATATGAAAACTGGGCCAAGGTGTTTAACTCTTTGACTGATATAGTTGGTAATCATTTTACTATAGGCGAGCCCTCCGGTGAGGAGTATGCCATCGAGGTTTTCGTATAATACTGTGCTTAAAGAGCCAATTTCTTTAGCTACCTGATAGCACATGGCATCGTAAACCAGTTTTGCGTTGGGGTCTCCGTCTTTAATTCTTTGTTCTATTTCAATGGCATCGCTAGAGCCAAGGTATGCACTAAGACCTCCGTTTCCTTTAATTTTTTTCATGACGGCATCCCTTGTGTGTTTGCCTGAGAAGCAGAGGTCAACGAGTTGTCCGGCAGGTACGCCTCCGCTGCGTTCGGGCGACATTGGCCCATCGCCGTTAAGGCCATTATTGACGTCAATAATTCTTCCACTAGAGTGAGCTCCAACGGATATGCCTCCTCCCATGTGTGCGACAATGACATTGACTTCTTCATATTTTTTTCCGTTTTCTCTGGCAAAGCGGCGGGCTATGGCTCTTTGGTTGAGTGTATGCAGGAAGCTGCGGCGAGGTAGTTCGGGTATTCCGGATAAGCGTGCAATACTTTCCATCTCATCCACACAGGTAGGGTCAACAATAATAGCCAATATATCCTTCCCTGATTCTTTTACCAGTTCATGGGCAATAACACCCCCTAAATTAGATTCGTGTTCACCCATCGGATTTTTTAAATCTCTGAGCATGGCATCGTTCACAATATAAACACCACCTGCTATTGGCTTCAAAAGTCCGCCCCTGCCTACTATAATGTCCATATGGCTGAGTTCGAAACCCGCGTTTTTTAATACTTCATTAATAATATTTTTACGGTATTCGTACTGACTGAAAATGTTCTTGAATTTTTGAAGTACTTTTTGTTCGTGCTTGATGTTAATCAAAAAAACTTCTTTCCAATTGTTGTAAACAGCTATCTTGGTGGAGGTTGAGCCGGGATTTATAACCAGAATATGAGCATCCATTTAATACATTTATTATTATAATAATCTATGAGGGATAGCAAAATTAATAAAATAATAGTAATATTGTATATGTATTTATGTTTTTCGGAAGACAAATATATTTAGTAAGTTGATAATACTAATAATTACACAAAATGAACATTAAATTAATACGCATAATTTTAGGTGTGCTTTCGTACAGCAATATATTTGCACAGACATATCAGATTAATTTTACAGCAACGGGTGAAAGCAGCACCATAGATTCGGTTAAAGTTGAAAACCAGACACAATGCACGGGTATTGACATTGGGGGTGGAGATATTTTACATCTTGTAGACGTTATAGGTATGGATGATGTGGATTCAAAAAGAGACAAATCCTTATGCATATACCCTAATCCCTTTAATAATTCTTGCCAAATTGAATTTGATGTGCCAGCCAGTGGCGTTGTTATCCTTACTGTTTCTGACATGAATGGAAGAATATTTACACAGTTGCAAAAAGACCTGACGGTGGGTAAACACAGTTTCGATATAAGAGGGCTTTGCAAAGGGGTTTACTTTGTTCAGCTAACAGCCGAAACCTATACTTATAAAGGAAAACTTATAAGTATTTCAGCCGAAAATGGCATTCCTGATATTGTTTATCAGGGTTCGAGCTTTGCAAATGAGAGCAGTAAAAAACAGTCATATAAAGATTTAAAAAACACTTCATCGCTTGTACAGATGCAGTATAATGCAGGCGACCTCTTGAAATTAACAGCAAAATCGGGCATATATCGGACAGTAATTATGCTGGTGCCCACAAGCAATCAGACAGTTAATTTCAATTTCATTAATTGTACTGATGCCAATGGCAATCATTATGCTGTTGTAAAAATAGGTGACCAATGGTGGATGGCAGAAAACCTAAATGTGGGTACTTATGCGGTTATTACGAGTCCACAGGTATTTGGCACCAAGTTCTGTATGGATATAAACGGAATAGCCAACCCTAGCTGCCCTATGGGTGGTTTGTACGAATGGGAAAATCTTATGCAGGGTGGCACACCCTGTAATGGCACGGGGGCGCCTCCTGCCGACCAATGCACAGCACCGATAAAAGGACTCTGCCCTGATGGGTGGCACATCCCCTCTCATTATGAATGGACTACTCTTGCAAGAAATGCAGGAAGCAGTCCTGCTTCATTTCCCTACGACATGTCGGTAGGCGTACTTGGCACAGACGAAGGAGGCAATCTTAAAACCACATGTACTACCGATTGGTGGAGTCCCAATGCGGGTGCAACAAATATTACTGGTTTTTCAGGCATTCCCGGTGGTGATACCTGGCAGGGTGTGTTCGAAGATTTCGGACAGAGTGCGTATTTCTGGACTTCCACATGGTCGTATGCATCATTGCCATGGGTTTATGCATTAAATTACAGCATCAGCGTTGTGGGGCGTTCTCTTTATGTGAGAGAAAATGGCTTTAGTTGCCGTTGTATTAAGAATTAAATTGGGCTTGCTGAATGACTCAAAACTTAAGATTCCTCCAAAAGAAAAACCTAAGAAAAAATAAAAATTCATATCTTTACAAATTCAATTTTGAGCAACAGATTTAGATTTTATTTTTACATTAATTAAAAACATGTAAAGTATGATACCTACCGACATTTACAAACCCCAGAATCATATTCGTATAGTTACCGCTGCCTCTCTTTTCGATGGGCACGATGCTTCCATTAATGTGATGAGACGTATATTGCAATCGACAGGATCCGAGGTGATACATCTGGGTCATAACCGTTCTGTTCAGGAAATAGTGGATTGTGCAGTACAGGAAGATGCACAGGCGATTGCAGTAACCTCTTATCAGGGAGGGCATATCGAATTTTTTAAATACATGTACGACCAGTTAAAAGAAAAGGGTTTTAGTGATATTAAAATTTTCGGTGGTGGTGGTGGTGTAATCCTTCCCGAAGAGATGGATGAACTGCATGCTTATGGCATCACACGTATATACTCTCCTGACGATGGGCGGGCTATGGGGCTGCAAGGTATGATTAACGATGTGCTAAGGATATCAGATTTTCCAAGAGGCAAAGAGGCAGCATTTACAGTTAAAGATATAGAAATGAAAGATGTTAAAGCCCTTTCGAAAATGATATCTGTTATTGAAAATTTTCCGTCTGAACATACCACCTTTATTGATGAGATAAGCCAGAAGGCATCACAATCGGATGTGCCTGTGCTGGGGATTACAGGAACGGGAGGAGCGGGCAAATCGTCAATTATTGATGAATTTGTTCAAAGATTTATGAACGATTTCCCTGATAAAACTATAGGCATCCTTTGTGTTGACCCCTCGAAGAAGAAAACAGGGGGCGCTTTGCTGGGCGACAGAATACGTATGAATGCCATAAATAATCCGCGGGTGTATTTGCGTTCGATGGCTACCAGAGAGTCGAACCTGAGCTTGGCTAAATATGTGAAGGAAACGGTTAACTTGCTTAAAGTAGCCGGCTTCGACCTTGTCATTCTCGAAACTTCAGGTATTGGACAATCGGATACTGCCGTAGTGGACCATAGCGATATATGTCTTTATGTAATGACACCTGATTTCGGTGCACCATCGCAACTGGAAAAAATCGATATGCTCGAATATGCCGATATTATTGCCATCAATAAATTCGACAAAAGGGGCAGTATGGATGCCTTGAGGGATGTAAAAAAACAGTTCCAGCGTAACCACCGTCTCTTCGACAGAGCTTTTGATGAAATGCCTGTGTATGGCACTATTGCATCGCAGTTTAATGATGCAGGTGTAAATATATTTTATATGGCATTGCTTAATGTTATTAATGAAAAGAGCAAAAGCAATTTTGTGTCCTCACTGCTAAAGGAGCACGAGATGTCTGATAAGATTTATATCATTCCGCCACAGCGTGTACGGTATTTGGCTGAGATTTCAGAAACTGTGCGTCAGTACAACCAATGGATTGAGGAACAAGCCCAGATAGCACAGCAGCTTTTTGCCACAAAAACAACTATTGAGTTATTAAAAAAAGACAATGCCGAACCTCAGGAAACTAAAAAAATAGAAACCAAATACAAAGAACTGGAAGCATTACTCACCGATGCCAACAAGAAAATATTAGAGGGGTGGGAACAGAAGAAAAAAACTTATAAAGATGAATTTTACATTTTTAAAGTACGCGATAAGGAAATAAAGATTAAAACTCATACTGAGACGCTTTCCCATTTGCAGATACCCAAAATATCCCTGCCTAAATACAAGGGCTGGGGCGACATTTTAAAATGGAATCTCAAAGAAAATGTGCCTGGCGAATATCCTTATGTGGCAGGTGTGTTCCCATTTAAACGCGAAGGTGAAGACCCTACCCGTATGTTTGCAGGTGAAGGAGGCCCTGAGCGTACAAACAAAAGGTTTCACTATTTATCTAAAGGGATGCCTGCCAAACGGCTCTCTACAGCTTTCGATTCAGTAACACTTTATGGTAATGACCCGGATGTAAGACCTGATATTTATGGAAAAATTGGAAATTCAGGTGTTTCTATTTGCTGCCTCGATGATGCCAAAAAGCTGTATTCTGGTTTTAATCTTTCTGCCCCCAATACATCAGTATCTATGACCATTAATGGCCCTGCCCCCATACTTGTGGGTTATTTTATGAATACAGCTATTGACCAACAATGTGAATTATACATCAAAGAAAATGGTCTAGAGAAAGAGGTAAACGATAAAATAGAAACAATCTTTAAGGGAAAAGGATTAAGCCGCCCACGCTATCAGGGGCAACTGCCCGATGGTAATGATGGACTGGGACTTATGTTGCTGGGTGTTACCGGCGATCAGGTACTGCCCAAAGATATTTACGAAAACATTAAAACTTGTACAATAGCAAATGTAAGAGGTACTGTGCAAGCTGATATTCTTAAAGAAGACCAGGGGCAGAATACCTGCATTTTTTCAACAGATTTTTCGCTTAAACTCATGGGCGATGTACAGGAATATTTCATCCACAATAATGTGCGTAATTTTTATTCCGTATCTATTTCGGGTTACCATATAGCTGAGGCAGGAGCCAACCCCATATCTCAACTGGCATTTACACTTGCCAATGGTTTTACTTATGTGGAATATTACCTGTCGAGAGGGATGGATATAAACAATTTGGCACCCAACTTATCGTTTTTCTTTTCAAATGGTATTGATATAGAATTTTCGGTGATAGGCAGGGTGGCCAGAGGTATATGGTCTAAGACCATGAAAAACAAATACAAAGCCAACAGCCGTTCGCAACAATTGAAATACCATATTCAGACTTCAGGACGTTCACTTCATGCACAGGAAATTGGCTTTAATGATATACGTACCACCTTGCAGGCATTATATGCCATCTACGACAATTGCAATTCGCTGCATACCAATGCTTACGATGAAGCCATCACCACTCCTACCGAAGAGTCGGTACGCAGAGCCATGGCCATACAGATGATTATTAATCATGAGCTGGGCCTGGCTAAAAATCAAAACCCATTGCAGGGCTCATTTATTATCGAAGAGCTAACAGAGCTTGTAGAAGAAGCTGTTTTGACGGAGTTCGACAGGATTTCTGAAAGAGGTGGTGTGCTGGGTGCTATGGAAACAGCTTATCAGAGAAGCAAGATACAGGATGAATCGCTGTATTATGAACATCTGAAACATACAGGCGAGCTGCCTATCATGGGTGTGAATACATTTTTATCGTCTGAGGGCTCTCCTACAGTTATACAGGGAGAGGTAATACGTTCAACAGAGCAGGAAAAAGAATATCAGATTGACATGCTCAAACAACTGCATACCGCACATAAGGATAAATCGCCTGCCTTGCTCGATGCTCTTAAAAAAGCAGCCATGCATAATAAAAATATTTTTGAACAAATTATGGAGGTGTCCAAGTATTGTTCTATTGGGCAAATAACCAAGGCCTTGTACGAGGTGGGAGGGCAGTATAGGAGAAATATGTAGGGTCTGTAAGAAAACGCCAAATACTGCATTAGACTTGTTTTTCAGAACTTAGGCATCAATACTGAACTTCCAACAGCAGACCCAATCGTCAGGGTGGGCATCGGGAGGGCAGGACAGGCATTCTGTTTGGATACGTTTATCTATAGCTTCGGCAAAACTTCTGTATTCAACAAGTCCGCCCGATTTACAGGGGTAATCTTCGAGTCCTTTACGCTTACGTGCCGATTGTACACGGCAATCGAGCATCCTGAAAACAAAACTGTTTGCTGTTTCTTCTGTGATGTCCTGTTTGTTGATGGTGGCATAAAGCCGGTATTGCAATGCTTCTTTAAGTCCTTCGAGCCCTGAATTTTCAGGAAGTTTGAGAAAACGCTTTATTGACCAGGCCTCAAAGGGTGAAAAATGGCCCCAGCATGAATCGTTGCAACGCTTGGCATCGGACATGCCATAAGTATTTTCAACAGCTTGAAACCATACCCCATCGTTTGCCAGCCAGTTTATGGCTACGCCCTCTTTTAGTGCGTCAAGGGTATCTAAAGGTAAGTTTATCAATGGTTCTGGAATTTTTTCCTGCATATCAAAGCCCAATATTTTCGACAGACGTTTCATCTGGATGTCATAACTTAAAGAATAAGCTTTTTCGAGCATTTCTAAAGCTTTTTCTTTGCCATATTGGTGTTCTACCTCCGAAAACCACAAGGCATGGTGCATCAGCGTACGGTGAAAGAAATCAATGATTAGATGTGCGGTTTCTTCTTTAGAAGTCCTTTCTGTATTATCTTCCGGTAGCATGGTGTTGAATTTAAATATATTCTTTAACTTCTATTTCATTATTTAAGATAAGATATCCATAGTTTGCCAGTGCCTGCATTTCGTTTTCGCCGGGGTACACCCTTACTTTTGCCAGATGTCCGACCATATCAGTTATTTCATCAATGATAATCTGTCCATGTGCAAGGCCACCACTTAAAAGGATACCATCAATTTTACCTCTCAGAACCACACTGAGGGCTCCAATTTCTTTGGCTACCTGGTAGGCAATGGCTTTATAAACGAGTGCTGCTTTTTTGTTTCCTTCTGCAATCATTTTTTCCACTTCAATACAGTCGTTTGTACCTATATAAGCTTTCAGTCCACCTTCGCCACATATCTTTTTCATGATTTCTTTTTCAGTAAATTTTCCGGAAAAACACAATTCTACCAGTTGTCCGGCGGGAACAGCTCCGCTGCGAGAAGGCGACATAGGTCCATCGCCATTCAGTCCGTTGTTAACATCTACTATCTTACCTTGTCTGTGAGCTCCAACAGAGATACCAGTACCTAGGTGGGCTACTATCACATTAATAGTATCATAGGGTTTCCCAATGGAGTTTGCAAAATGATTGGCTACGGCATGTTGACTTAGGGTATGTAGAATACTTCGGCGGGGGAGTTCGGGCATGCCAGAAATCTTGGCAATTTCGTCCATTTCATCCACATAAGCAGGGTCAACGATAACAGCTTTTAATAGAAGGGAACATTCTTTAGCAATAGCTCCAGCAACGATACCTCCTAAGCTTGATACATGCTCTGCTTCGGGCTTTAAGAGGTCGGTTATCATGGCGTCGTTTACGGCATAGGCACCGCTGGCCATGGGTTTAAGCAAGCCACCTTTAGCCACAATAATAGCCAGAGTGCACAAATCAATCTGCGACTTTTTGAGCTCATCAAGTACAGCATTCTTGCGTAACTCAAACTGCTCCATGACATTATCAAATTTAGACAGCTCTTCAGAAGGGTGCTTAATATTCCTGTATAAAATGGTTTCCCTGTTGGAATGCACCGATATTTTGGTCATCTTACTGATGGTCTTGATGCTTAATATTAATTCTCTCATAAAAGATAATGATTATAGAATAATAGATTAATAAAACATGAATTATAATTAAGTTTATTAAAATACAAACATAATAAAAAAAAATAAACTAATGAAATAATGCTTTATAAAAAATATTATAAAAAAATGCACTTTATCAATAGTAATTTTAGGAGTATTTTTGATAACGGGAAAAACAGGAAGTTCAGTTTGAGAATGGGTTTACCATTTATTAAGATGAATTTTATTTATGTCGTATCTGTCTTCGCATGTTTTTGTTTCATCAGGATATCCAATGGCAATGGCACTGATAGGTACAATATGTTCGGGTAAGTTGAAAAATTTAGACAGACCTTTCATTCTGTCGGGTCTGCCGAAAACACCGAGCCAAACGCTGCCTAATCCTAGTGCATGAGCTGCCAGCAGTATGTTTTGTGTGGCTGCCGAGCCATTAATACACAGATAGCTGTCTTCTTCTTCGAGAGATTTGTCACCACAAACAATGATGGCTAAGGTAGCTTCTTTAAGCATATTTGCATGGGGATGCACAGCAGTAAGACCGTTGAGCAAGTCTCTGTCGGTAACAACAATATATTGACACGATTTCGTATTTCTTGCAGTGGGTGCATACATGGCTGCCTTAAGAATTTTCTCAACGGCATCATCAGAAACAGGAGTCGCCTTGTATTTTCTGATGCTTCTTCGGTTGTAAAGGGCTTCTAATGTGTCCATATCTTAAAGATTAAAATTTATTTTTCAAAATATTCTTTTAGTTTTTGTGCTAAGATATTTACAAAATTTGTAAGGGGTTTTGTAACCATCATCGCCATAAAGTTATTCATGTCAGATATAAAAACAATTTGAAAATCAGATGCCGTCTCAGAAATTTTATTAATATGCATAAGCATGGTAAAATTTACAGGGGTGTTGCCATCAGAGCTGATAACAATTTTATTAAATGGTAATTTTTCTATTATTCTAAGTCCAATATCAGCCATGCCACTAACCCTGAAAGAGCAACTGTCTTCGTCTGCCTTCCAGTTCTCGACCTGAGGAGGCATCAGTGTAGTGAAATTATTCATATTACTCAGAAAATTGTAAATATCTTCCGGCCTGGCTTTGATATTTTCTTTATTGCTCTCTATAGTAGTCATGCTGAAAATTAGAATTTAATAAGACATAGAAATTATTAAAAAGATATGATTTAACTGTATTTAAAGAATAAATTTACAATTAAAAATATTTTTTTACTTTCCCCAATTAGCAGGGTCCTGGCGCCATATTTTAAGAAACTCAATATCGCTTTCTTTAATATAACCTACTTCAGATGCTTTTTGAATAAGACAATCGTAATTACTGAGTGTAGTAAGAGAGCAGTGGGCATCATTAAACATGTCCTCTGCTACTTTAAAACCGTAAGTAAAGATAGCTATCATGCCTTTTACATTAAGGCCAGCTTCGCGCAATGCTTCAACCACACGCAGACTGCTCTTACCTGTTGATATCAGATCTTCAATCACAACAACAGATTGACCCGACTCTACAGAACCTTCAATTTTATTTTCAAGACCGTGTTTTTTTTCTTCAGAACGCACATAACAAAAAGGTAAACCGAGTTCCTGAGCCACAAGCACACCATGTCCAATACCACCTGTAGCCACCCCTGCAATCACATCTGGAGTTCCATAAATTTCATTAACAGCTTTGACCAATTGCTGACGTATATAATTCCTTGTTTTAGGGAAAGATAGAATTTTACGGTTGTCGCAATAAATTGGCGATTTCCAACCCGATGCCCATGTAAAAGGTTTTGTTGGTTCCAATTTTATTGCTTTAATTTGCAGTAAAAATTCAGCCACTTCTAATGCAGTTTCATTCTTGTTATTCAATTTAGCCATGTACAAAATTTATTTAAACGACAATCCCATTTATATTTTAAAACCTGAAAAATTAAATCAATTATCAGATAATGA
>CAZVOS010000021.1:0-1672 GCA_964628845.1 uncultured Bacteroidales bacterium
GCAGCTTATACTGCTGTTGACAAAGCAGAAAGTGAAAAGGACACCGTATATAACATAAATACACATGCTGTGAGGCATCTGGCAGAGTTATCATCAAAGTATAAATTTATCCTTGTTCAGATTTCGACCGATTATGTCTTTGAAGGTCTGAATTTTAAACCCTATACCGAGAATGATACAGCCAATCCCAAATCGATATATGCAAAAAGCAAGTACGAATCGGAAATTGAAATGATTTTCAACACCAGATATGGCGTCATATTCCGTACATCTTGGTTATATTCATCTTACGGGCATAATTTTGTAAAGACCATTTTAAAACTGGGTAAAGAAAAAGAAATTTTAAATATCATCTTCGACCAGATTGGCACACCCACCTATGCAGCCGATTTAGCAAAAGCCATATTGGATGCAGTACCCCAATTAATAAAAACAAATGGCACTGAAATTTATAACTATTCAAACGAAGGGGTATGTTCCTGGTATGATTTTGCTCACGCAATCATTGAATTGGCCAATTTTAAATGTAAGATATACCCTATAGAAACAAAGAATTATTCACAGGAAGCCAAACGCCCTTTATTCTCAGTATTGAATAAATCAAAATTTAAAACCACCTTTAAACAAGAAATCCCTTATTGGAAAGACAGTTTAAAAATATGTGTGTCTAAATTATTGAAATAGATTTTATTTTTTTCTTAAAATTTTTCTTAAAAAAGTATAAACCATGACAAATGATATTATTTCTAAAGCCAAGACATGGCTAACAAGTGCTATTGACTCAGACACTCAAAAAAGAGTACAATACCTGATAGATAACGATATTAATGAGTTAACAGAATGTTTTTACAGAAATCTTGAATTTGGCACAGGTGGTTTAAGGGGCATTATGGGTGTAGGTACCAACAGGATGAACAAATATACAGTGGGTATGGCCACTCAAGGACTGGCTAATTATCTTAAAAAAGTGTATCCTACAGAAAAAATTAAAGCAGCCATTGCTTTTGATACCCGTAACAACAGCCGCTTTTTTGCTCAGGTATCTTCCGAAGTGCTTTCGTCTAACAACATTCAAGTGTATCTTTTTGAAGACATCCGCCCTACTCCACTTCTTTCATTTGCTGTTAGAGAACTTCAATGCCATACGGGTATTGTTATAACAGCATCACATAATCCCAAGGAATACAACGGATATAAAGTATATTGGTCGGATGGTGGGCAACTCATAGCACCTCATGATAAAAATGTGATTAACGAAGTGAATCTGATAACTGATTTTAATGATGTGAATTTCAATAAAAAAGCAGAAAATATAAAAATTATAGCCAAAGATATTGATGATATATACATTGAAAAAGTAAAAGCAACATCCTTATCAAGAGATATTATTGAAAAGTACAGTAATTTAAAAATTGTTTTTACGCCATTACATGGCACGGCTGTTCATCTTGTACCCCATTGCCTTAAAGAATTTGGTTTTAAAAACATCATTACCGTTGAAGAGCAAAATATTTCTGATGGCAATTTCCCAACAGTTGAATATCCCAACCCTGAAGAAGCCAAAGCATTGACTATGGCTATTGAAAAAGCAAAGATTGTAAATGCCGACTTAGTAATGGCTACCGACCCTGATGCCGACCGTGTAGGAGTGGCTTGCAAAAATGCTCAGGGA